>JASLGC010000274.1 GCA_030150335.1 Flavobacterium sp. | reverse complement strand
CCCATTATTTCTAAAGCTACTGTCTGAAAACAAATCTGTACTATGGCATGAAGCACAATTCTCTTTAAATAACGTTTCGCCTTTGCTTTCTAATGTAGTTAGATTACCACCTACTTCTTTCCTCACAAACTTGTCATACTTAGAATCACTGGATACCAACAAAGTCATATACTGCGCTAATGCTTTCATCAGACTCGTAGATGTCATTTTGTCGTCATTATAAGCCTTTTTAAATAGTGAGATATATTCTATATCCATACGGAGCTTTTCTAAGATAGCAGGTAAGTTTTCACGCATTTCTACTTCATTGTGAATTGGTACGATTGGTACCATCTCCAAATTGTTTGATGCTCCATCGTAAAAATACTCTTCAAAGAAAGCCATATTCTGAATAGCAGGAGCATTACGCTTTCCTACAAGTCCATCAATACCAATACTTAGCGCTTTTCCAGCATCTGAAAAAGCTAATTCTTTACTATGACAAGAAGCACAAGATATGGTATTGTCTTCTGACAACCTTGCATCGTGAAATAGCTTCTTTCCTAATTCAAATCGCGACTCTCGCAATTCATTATTCTTGAAAGAATATTTCAACTCAGGAAAGTTACTTGGCTTTTCCCAATGTATCACGTCTGAATCTTCAAGAGGTAACTCTTCATAATTATCCGAGTTACAACTGCCTAAAACTACTGCCCCTAATAAAATGTATAATATCTTTTTCATAGAAATAAGTGACGGGAAGACTGACTAATCTTCCCGTCTTGATAAAATCAAATAATCAACTATTCAGTAATTTTCACTTCTTTCACATTAAACATATTCGACGCATTCTCCATAATTTTTGGAGCACGTACTTTGTCTACCATGATATATTGTTGTTCTACTAAAGAAATTTTATGTTTATCATCTAACAATTTAGATACTTCCACATCTAAGCTTACTGTTGATGCATATTTACTACTTACTTTAATAACGTCATTTGACGTTAATACCACCTCTCTATAGTTATCTAACTTACTACCGTGACTTCCGATATGTAATTGGAAATTATCTTCTTCAGAACCCTCGTTAATGAATAATCCTTCACAGTTGATAAACTTATAACCAGTGATCCATCCCCAAATAAGGTTGTGTTCTCTACATAAATCCCAAAACTCTTGTTGTTCTTCTTGTCCTCTTAGATATTTCTCTTGATCAACACCTACTCCAAATTTAATGCCTTTATAACGTCCTGCTGGAACATCTTTCAGCACAACTTTAAAGTCATTAGTTTCTGAATCAACAAAGAAATAACTTTCATTTTTAGGGTAAGTAAATACTTCTCCCTTGTCATCTGTCAACTGGAAATTACTAATGATGTATTTTAAAAATTTAATATTAAGCTCATCTTTATTTCCATTCCCTTTATAAAAAGTTCCATACTTTAATTCCTCTCCAAACATCTTGTGGTCAAAGTTGAATGTTACTGTATTCTTTCCTTCCAACACTTCAAGTTTTGGATCTAACAATTCTTCTGTAGCTTCATCGCTTGTACATGAAGTTAGAGTAATAGATGCACATAAAAATAAGGTGATATATGATAAAAATTTATTCATTTTAATTGTATTTATAAGTTTAAAAAAGTCAATAGGTACCCTGTTCGATATTCTCGAACTACCTTAAAAAGCTAATATTAAATCTTACACAATAGGAGGTTGTAATACAATAGAACTATACAAATAGTTATACAAGTTTAAATAACTACTCTGTACAAAGCCCTCTTTAAAAGAATAATGAGCAAACACGAACTCTGTTTTATAAGTAAAAACAGGAATAAAATCCAATAACACAGTCACCTTTTCTAAATGAGCAGGCGCTTTTGTTTCTAAAGTTTTATCAAGTTCTTTTGCTAAGTGACACTTCCCGTTACATTCTAATTGTGGTTTATCCACATTCTCACATAATACGGTTGATATATAGTCATAATTAACCATATAATCCACCACCGGCATTACAGGGCAGAATATAAATACGATTACTATGATGATATATAATTTTTTCACGTGCCAAAAATATTTAAGTCTAAAATCTTAAACTAACCTTACTCATCTTAATTATCCCAAAATTCACCAATAGATAAACAAAAGGACTAAATAGTGATATTTAGGTAAAGTTCTTTCTATAATTCTCAGGGGTAATGCCTTCTTGTTTTTTAAAAAACGTTACAAAATAAGAGGTACTCTCAAAGCATAATTCCCTCGCAATTTCATTAATATTGAAACTGCTGAACTGCAATAATCTCTTTGCTTCAACCACAATACGCTGTCTAACGATTTGACCCGCTGTAACGCCCTTTTCCTGCTTGCAAAGTTTATTTAGGTAATTTGGGGTTACACATAATTTTTCTGCGTAAAAAGCAGGTGTTTTCGCTTCTTTAAAATACTGCTCTACCAAATCTTGAAACATCAAAATACGATTGTTCACTGCTGACTTCGCTACTTTGTAATTTTCTACATTCCCTTCAGTAGTTAATGACTGTAATTCACACAATAAAATATTGAGGTATGAACGCAATACTTTCTCACGATCTTGACGCTCAGAAGCATGCTCTACATTCATTAAATCTAACAAAACAGATAACTTTTCAGAAAGTGTAGAATCTAATTGTTGTGATGGAACACTATCCGACTGAAAAAAATCAAAGAATCGCAATACATTCTCATGATACCTCAAGGAAAAGAATGACTCCTCAAAACACACAAAAGATCCTTTACAATCCTTTATAAAATTGAATTTAACTATATCGCCTAGCTTAATTACGATAACTTTAGAAGAATGACCTTCTAATTCAAAGTCATTTACACTAAGACCATATTCTCCTTCTCTAATTAACAACAACATATAGCAACTCGCTCGAAAGTATTCACACAATACAGGGTGATCTACTAACAGCACAGCTATATCCTTCATAAAAAAAGAGGACTGATCTTGAGTAAAGTAACTTATAGCGCAAGACTTTACGATCTTACTTGACATAAGAAACTTTGGTTTAATATTATACAAATGATATGCATCACTAATAACTTAATACTAATGATGAAAAATATATGCGATAAAATAATATTAAACAGAGAGGGGTGGACGCAACACGCTATAAGAAAATAGTTGTCCATATAGATTTTGGTATCTATCTAACGTCAACTTATTATTTGCTGCAACAAAATTAGAATCTTCTTGCAGTTCATTGGTATCAAAAAACAATAACGAAAAAGCGATAGAACACAATTTTTTTGTATCCTTTTCTTTTTGCTCTTCAGCTACTTTAGCCATTTCTTGCATTAAATAACATTGTCCATTACAATGCAATTCTGGTTTGTCTTTATTAATACATAAAACAGTTGAAATATAATCATAGTCCACTAAATAATCCATCAATGGGACTACTGGACGAAAGACAACTAACGTTATGATTATAAATAAAAACTGTTTCACATGACAAATATACACAGCTAAAGGATAGAAACAAAGCACAAAAAAAGCGCTACCGATTAAGTAGCGCTTTTGATAATTCCTTATCCTAAATAAGTTTTCAATATTTTACTTCTTGAAGTATGTTTTAATCTGCGAATTGCTTTTTCTTTAATCTGTCTTACACGTTCTCTTGTAAGATCAAAAGTTTCACCGATTTCTTCTAATGTCATAGGGTGTTGATCTCCTAATCCGAAATATAAACGAACAACATCTGCCTCACGTGGAGTTAATGTATCTAATGCTCTTTCAATTTCAGTTCTCAAAGATTCGTGAATTAACTCTCTATCTGGGTTTGGAGACTCTCCTGAACGCAATACGTCATATAAGTTAGAATCCTCTCCCTCTACTAAAGGTGCATCCATTGATAAGTGACGACCAGAGTTTTTCATACTCTCTTTTACGTCATTTACAGTCATGTCTAATTCTACTGCAATCTCCTCTGCAGAAGGTGGACGTTCATTAGATTGCTCTAATAAAGCATACATCTTATTAATTTTATTAATAGATCCAATTTTGTTCAATGGAAGACGTACAATTCTCGATTGCTCAGCAAGAGCAGACAAGATTGATTGACGAATCCACCATACAGCATATGAAATGAACTTAAAACCTCTCGTTTCGTCGAAACGTTGTGCAGCTTTGATTAACCCTAAGTTTCCTTCATTAATCAAATCGGGAAGTGTTAAACCTTGATTTTGGTACTGTTTTGCAACAGACACAACGAAACGCAAATTCGCTTTCGTCAATTTTTCAAGAGCTCTTTGGTCACCGGCCTTAATACGCTGTGCTAATTCTACTTCCTCATCAGCAGTAATCAAATCTACTTTACCAATTTCTTGCAAATATTTATCAAGAGATGCTGTCTCACGATTTGTTACCTGCTTGGTAATTTTAAGTTGTCTCATATTATTTCTATCCTTATTTTCCGATTAATATCCTTGTGTCACATTTGTTATACGTAAGAACACCTCAAAAAGTTACAATAATTATTTTATCAACCATACTTTAACACACAATTAAGAAAAAAGCTCCAATTTAGATACCCTAAATTGGAGCTTTTTATACATTCAATTAATTTATCAACAACAGAATAGTCAACTAATAATTATTCGTTTTGCTCAACTCCATCTCATCCACTTCTACTTCATCTAAGTATCTTTCCAAACTATCATCTAACTCTTTCATCCAAGGAGTATGATGTTCTTCAGCTGTTACTCCTGTCATAACTGAAGTATATACTTTATCACGGTAATGTAAAATATTCACCTCTTTATCATTCATCCAGCTTTTAAACATATCTGCTACTTTATCAAGATCAAAAGTAGGATAGTCTGTCAAATGAATTAATTCCTTAATATATGCAGTTTGAAAATCCACATGCTCTGGCCCTGTTGTTGCAACATTTTCTGCTTTTAACCATTTATTTATATCTGCATCACGCTCCTCTTTAGAAGGTAAAGCAATTCTTCCTAACATATAGTCTCTTGCAAACCAAGCTTGGGCATCAAACATATTAAACGTATAATATTGATCCTGCATCCCTAAGAACAACAATCTTTCATTTTCATTGAATACAACACCTTTGTATAAATTATCTGGATATAAACTATTTTTAGTTTTCAATCGCAGTTCATCTGGTAAGAAAGGGAACTTATGTTGATATCCTGTACATAAAATAACAGCGTCAAATGCCTTTGATGAACCATCTTTAAAGTAAGCTACGTTATCTTCAAAATGAGTAACCAAAGAACGCTCCTCAATACCTTTTGGCCATTTAGCTCCAATTGCATTTGTACGGTACGCAATTGTAACAGATTTACTACCATGCTTAAAACATTGAACTCCGATATCCTCAGCAGAATAACTACTACCAATCAACAAAATATCTTTGTCTACAAATTGATCCGCACCTCTAAAGTCATGTGCGTGCATTACTGTTCCTGGGAAGTTATCAATTCCTTTAAAATAAGGCATATTTGGCGTAGAGAAATGCCCTGTACCAACTACTAAGTAATCAAAATACTCCTCAAACGTTTCATTGTTTACCAAGTCATCAAACACAACTCTAAATTGCTTTTTATCCTCAAGATAATCTACCCATCTTGCTACAGTATTAAACTTAATAAAATCCCTCGCCTTACTTTGTTTAATTCTACCTTGTATATAGTCAAACAATACCTCTCTCGGAGGGTAAGAAGAAATTGGTGTTTTGAAGTGATCCATAAAAGTATAATCAGCAAACTCCAAGCACTCCTTAGGTCCATTAGACCATAAGTATTTGTACATACTTCCGTGCAGAGGCTCACCATATTTTCCTACACCTGTACGCCAAGTATAGTTCCACATTCCACCCCAGTTATCTTGTTTTTCATAACATTTAATTTCTGGAATAGGGTTACCCTTTTTTTGTTCTGATTCAAAAGCTCTTAACATTGCCAATCCACTCGGACCAGCACCAATAATTCCTACTTTAAAATTTGACATAAATACATAATAAGTTTGTCCTCGTTTCTAAAAACGAAGAAATTAATAAATAAGATTGTTACTGATTACTCAGCCGAGATAGAACACCACATAGATAGAGTGCTCTACATAGGACATTCTATTAGAAGAATGTTTAATATAGAAAGGGATAACGTCTTATACCCTTATAAGGTTGGATTAATAAAAAATCCAATTTGAGATAGGTAGCAAAAAAGCAGCTTAATAAAGCATAAATATCCTATAAAAAGAATCCGCTACCTTTAGTAACTTAGCTAATATATTAAAAATTAACCAATTAAAAAAATTAACACACCACCCCCCACCTCTCAACAGTTGTTATTTTTTATTAAAAATTGCTTCAGGTTATGAAATAAAAAACCAAACCTAACTATTAAAACAAATAACATAGCCTATGTAATCTATAAATGTAAAAGCCATAAAAATAGAAACCAAGACTCATTTCAATAAAAAAGGGTACCTAAAAATTAGGTACCCTTTAATTTATCATTTAGAGAAATAATTATTATTTCGCTTGATTGTCTTTATTTGCAGTCTCATCTTTTTTCTCTGCACGAGGTGGACGAGGCATTAAAGCTTTTCTTGAAACTTTGGCTTTTTTAGTTTTTGGATCAATACCTAAATATTTCACTTCTAACTCTTCACCCATTTTCAATACATCAGAAACATTTTCGATACGTTTCCAATCTAATTCTGACACGTGTAATAATGTTTCTTTACCAGGAACAAATTCTACAACAGCACCAAAATCTAACATTTTAACAACTTTTACTTTGTAAACTTCATTTTCCACAGGGGCGAATGTAGTGTTACTAATAGAAGCTAATGCTTTATCCATACCTTCTTGACTTGTACCTAATACTTCAATAATTCCGAAGACTCCATCTTCATTAATAACAATAGTAGTACCAGTTTCAGCTTGTAACGCTTGTATGTTTTTACCACCAGGACCGATCATTGCACCGATGAATTCTTTAGGAATACTAACAGTAACAATTTTTGGAGCTTTAGGTTTAACAGTTGCATTAGGAGCAGCAAGAGTATCAGTTAATTTTCCAAGGATATGAATACGACCATCATGAGCTTGTTTTAAAGCTTGAACCATGATATCATAAGCTAATCCTTCAATTTTAATATCCATCTGACAAGCAGTGATACCATCTTTAGTACCTGTAACTTTAAAGTCCATGTCTCCTAAGTGATCTTCATCACCTAAAATATCAGACAATACAGCCCAACGTCCAGTTTTGCTATCAGAGATTAATCCCATTGCAATACCAGAAACCGGTTTTTCAATTTGAATACCAGCATCCATTAAAGCTAATGTACCAGCACAAACAGTTGCCATTGAAGAAGAACCATTAGATTCTAAAACGTCAGAAACCAAACGGATTGTATAAGGACAATCTGCAGGAAGCATAGTTTTCAAAGCACGTTGTGCTAAGTTACCATGTCCTACCTCTCTACGAGATACACCTCTTAAAGGTTTAGCTTCACCAGTTGAGAATGGAGGGAAATTATAGTGTAAGTAGAATTTCTCTTCACCTTGCTCACTTGGCAAGTCAATAACGTTAGCTTCTCTTGAAGTACCTAATGTTACAGTTGCTAAAGCTTGAGTTTCTCCACGAGTAAAGATAGAAGAACCATGTGCAGACGGTAAGTAATCAACTTCACACCAGATAGGTCTAATTTCAGTAGTCTTACGACCATCTAAACGAATACCTTGGTCTAAAATTAAGTTACGAACAGCTTCTTTTTGTGTTTTATTAAAATACTTGTTAATCAAGTCAGCTTTTTCCTCAGCTTCCTCTTCAGAAAACAAAGCAATAACTTCCTCTTTTACTTCAGCAAATTTTTCACTTCTTTCGTGTTTTGCACTTGCGTGAGAAGCAATTTCATAAAGTTTATCGTAAGCAGCAGAATGGATAGTAGCTTGGATAGTTTCATCCTCTTCTTCTCCTTCGTACTCACGGTATTCTAAATTCAATGCAGCACGCATTTTTTCTTGTGCTTCAACTTGCACTTTGATAGCCTCATGTGCAAATTTGATAGCTTCAACCATTTCAGCTTCAGAAATTTCTTTCATCTCACCTTCCACCATTGCAACAGAATCTTTAGAAGCACCAATCATCATATCGATGTCAGACTCTTCTAATTGAGCTTTGCTTGGGTTAATGATAAATTGACCGTTGATACGACCAACTCTTACTTCTGAAATGTAGTTGTAAAATGGAATATCTGACACTGCTAATGCTGCAGAAGCAGCTAAACCAGCTAATGCATCAGGCATAACATTTTCGTCATGAGACATCATTTGAATCATAACTTGAGTTTCAGCGTGATAGTCATCTGGGAACAATGGTCTTAAAACACGGTCTACAAGACGCATAGTTAAGATTTCTTGATCACTTGGACGAGCTTCACGTTTGAAAAAACCTCCTGGAAAACGACCAGCTGCAGAAAACTTTTCTCTGTAATCTACTGTTAATGGAAGGAAATCAACTCCTTGTTTAGAAGAACGTGCAGAAACTGCAGTAGCTAAAAGCATACAGTCACCCATACGAACAACTACAGAACCATCTGCTTGTTTCGCTAATTTTCCTGTTTCGATAGAGATACTTCTTCCATCTCCAAGATCGATAATTTCTTTGGTTACCTTAGGAATCATAATAATTTAATACTTTAGGGTTTCTGTCTCTCCGAAGAGAGACATTAATAATTGTGTGTTGTGTTGTGTGTGTTGTTGTGTAGTTGTATGAAACCCAATGAAAAACCAGTCTTTTCTGCTAAAGGCTAAAAAGAAAAAGAGGCGCACAAGGGCACCTCTTTACTATTGATTATTTTCTAATATTCAATTCTTTAATAATCTCACGATATCTGTTGATCTCAGTTTTCTTTAAGTAGTCAAGAAGTCTTCTTCTTTTACCTACTAAAAGAACTAATGAACGCTCAGTGTTGTAATCTTTACGA
>JASLGC010000211.1 GCA_030150335.1 Flavobacterium sp. | reverse complement strand
ATATAGAAATATATACATATGAAATTCGATATTATTGTTTTAGGAAGTGGCCCTGGAGGTTACGTGACTGCGATCAGAGCATCTCAATTAGGCTTTAAAGTTGCGGTAGTTGAAAAAGAAAACTTAGGAGGTATCTGTTTGAACTGGGGATGTATCCCTACGAAAGCACTTCTAAAATCTGCCCAAGTATTTGAATACCTTAAACACGCTTCTGATTACGGATTGACTATCAATGGTGAAGTAGACAAGGATTTCAATGCTGTTGTTGCACGTTCTCGTAACGTAGCTGAAGGCATGAGCAAAGGAGTTCAGTTCTTAATGAAAAAGAATAAAATCGAAATCATCGATGGATTCGGAAAAGTAAAAGCTGGTAAAAAAGTTGACGTTACTGACAAAGATGGTAAAGTAACTGAAATATCTGCTGACCATATTATTATTGCTACTGGTGCTCGTTCAAGAGAGTTACCTAACTTACCTCAAGATGGTAAAAAAGTAATTGGTTACCGTCAAGCAATGACATTACCTCAACAACCTAAGAAAATGATTGTTGTTGGTTCTGGAGCTATTGGAGTTGAGTTCGCTTACTTCTATAATGCTATGGGTACTGATGTTACTATCGTTGAGTTTATGCCTAATATTGTTCCTGTAGAAGACGAAGATATCTCTAAACAATTTGAGCGTTCTTTGAAAAAAGCAGGTATCAAAATTATGACTAACGCTTCTGTAGAAAAAGTGGATACAACTGGTGAAGGTGTAAAAGCTACTGTGAAAACAGCTAAAGGAGAAGAAATCATCGAAGCAGACATCGTATTATCTGCTGTAGGTATTAAATCTAACATCGAAAACATCGGATTAGAAGAAGTAGGTATCGCTACTGATAGAGATAAAATCTTAGTAAACGATTTCTACCAAACTAATATCCCTGGATACTATGCAATCGGAGACGTTGTTCCTGGACAAGCGTTAGCACACGTTGCTTCTGCGGAAGGAATCTTATGTGTTGAGAAAATTGCTGGTCACCATGTAGAGCCATTAGACTACGGAAATATCCCTGGATGTACTTATGCTACTCCTGAGATTGCTTCTGTTGGTATGACTGAGAAAAAAGCAAGAGAAGCTGGATATGATATCAAAGTTGGTAAATTCCCATTCTCTGCTTCTGGTAAAGCGAAAGCTGCTGGTACTCCTGACGGATTCGTAAAAGTTATCTTTGATGCTAAATACGGCGAATGGTTAGGTTGTCATATGATTGGAGCTGGTGTTACTGATATGATTGCTGAAGCAGTTGTAGCTCGTAAATTAGAAACTACAGGATACGAAATCTTGAAAGCGGTTCACCCTCACCCAACAATGAGTGAAGCTGTGATGGAAGCTGTTGCTGAAGCTTACGGTGAAGTTATTCACTTATAAGATTAAATATCAACAATATAGAAAAGCCTGTCTAAATTTTGTCAGGCTTTTTTTATTTGCTATATTTATTCTTATTAACCAAAAAACACCACATCATGAAACGTTCAAATAACAATTTTTACAGGACAATCCTGTTTTTAGTATTTGTCGTCGGACTGATTTTATTGATAAAAAGTATCGATACTCTTATATTTAAGAAGTCCTTTGAACTATTATCTTTCTTAACTCCTATATTATTCCTTTCTGTAGGATTATGGGGAAATAAGAAATTAACTCAAATCAAGAAGTAGTAATTTTATATCCGTAAAATTCTACTGCTTAATTTCTAACATTAGAATAATAACATGACGGTTTTATCAAAACAAAGAAGGTCATTTATTGCTAAATGACCTTCTATTTTTTATACCCTCTTCCTCGTATTCTCTTCTGCTTTCACCTACTTTTCTTATAACGATTCCTTTTGTAGCACATTAAATGCTTCAAGCCAAGCTATAATAACAAGTGTATATTCATAAAAAAATGCCTTACTCTAATTTGATTAGAATAAGACATCTTTTATTTTATTTAAAATAGTATAAACAAAGTGCTAAATAGCAAGATGAATATCCCTATAAAACTCAATCCTTTTAGTTTATCTACTTTGTTTCTCCACAGTGAATGTCCCCATATAAAAGGTAGTACTACAATAGACACTAAAAGTGGCAACCATAGTATTTCATAAATAGCACCACTAACTGTATTACTATACACTCCTTCTTCTTGCAATAGAGACAGACAAACTATTGTACTAAACAATAAGATAGTAACCAAGCTATAAATAGTTAATAAACGATTTGTCATAATTAGCTTACTTTATAAATTAAAGATAACACTAATTACAATACGTTTTTAATATAACTATATCCCTAAGTAGTTACTTGGGGTAATGCGTTTTAGTTCATTTTTAATCTCTTCTGAAACAGATAGTGTTTCGATGAAATTGTGAATAGACTCTTTATTAATTACCGTATTTGTTCTTGTTAAGTCTTTTAACGCCTCATACGGATTCGGATAAGCTTCTCTTCTTAAAATAGTTTGAATCGCTTCTGCTACCACAGCCCAGTTGTTCTCTAAGTCTTGTTCGAACTTCTCTGCGTTTAATAAAAGCTTATTCAACCCTTTTAATGTTGATTCGAAAGCAATTAAAGTATGTCCTAATGGCACACCTATATTACGCAACACAGTGCTATCTGTCAAGTCACGTTGTAAACGAGACAAAGGCAATTTAGCTGATAAATGTTCAAAAATAGCATTAGCAATACCTAAGTTCCCTTCTGAGTTTTCAAAGTCAATTGGATTTACTTTATGTGGCATTGCAGATGAACCAATTTCTCCTGCTTTAATCTTTTGTTTAAAGTACTCCATAGAAACATACGTCCACACATCTCTATCTAAGTCCATAATGATGGTGTTAATGCGTTTTAAGGCATCAAAGAACGCAGCAAAGTGGTCATAGTGCTCAATTTGTGTTGTAGGGAATGAATGTTTTAAACCTAACGTTAATTCAACGAAGTCAGTTCCAAACTGTTTCCAATCATGTCCTGGGTAAGCAACATTATGTGCGTTAAAGTTACCTGTAGCCCCACCAAATTTAGCAGCAAAAGGAACATTGTTTAATAAACGCAATTGCTCTTCTAAACGCACTACAAAAACACCAAACTCTTTTCCTAATCTTGTAGGAGAAGCAGGTTGTCCGTGTGTACGTGCCAACATCGGAACATCTTTCCACTCAATACTCAATTCTTTCAATCTGTTTACAACTTTTACAAATAAAGGCATGTAAACATCGTGAAAAGCTTCCTTAGTCATTAAAGGGATTGCTGTGTTATTGATGTCTTGAGAGGTAAGACCAAAGTGAATAAACTCTTTGTATTCTTCAAGTTTAAGCGCGTCAAAGGCATTCTTGATAAAGTATTCAACTGCCTTTACATCGTGGTTGGTAGTCTTTTCGATTTCCTTAATCCACAAAGCATCTTCAGTACTAAACTCTTGGTATAATTTGCGTAATTCAGGGAATACTGAAGGAGATACTCCAGCTAATTGAGGAACGTTATGCTCACACAACGCTATAAAATACTCCACTTCTACTAAAACACGGTATTTGATAAGTGCTTCTTCTGAAAAGTAATTCGCAAGTCCAACTGTCTTGTTTCTGTAACGCCCATCTATTGGGGAAATAGCGTTTAATTCTGTTAACATAATTTAGAATGTGTTGTTAAAAAACAAAGATAAACCATTAACTAC
>JASLGC010000189.1 GCA_030150335.1 Flavobacterium sp. | reverse complement strand
GGATGGGTTATTCAGGCTGGGGGAGCAGGAAACTTTATGCGTAATATGAATCAGACTGCTATGAAAACAGGTAATGTTGCTACAGCTGGTACTGGAGCAACAATGGGAAATATTGCAGGAAAACTAATGAAGAAATAGATGTTAGACATTATAAAAATCAATTACAACTATGGAATTTAAATCACTTCGAAATATAGAAAATAGCTTTAAGCAGATAAGACTCTACGCTATTGTATTTGCAATAGTTTGTCTTTTAGTGGTTGGAGTCACTATCTACAAAAGCTATGATTTTGCTAAAGAGCAACGAGAGAAGATTTATGTGCTGGATAAAGGTAAATCCCTTATGCTTGCACTCTCTCAAGACGCAAGTATAAATAGGCCTGTGGAGGCAAGAGAGCACATAAGACGTTTTCACGAGCTTTTCTTTACGCTTTCACCTGAGAAAGCAGCTATTGAGGGTAATATGCAAAGAGCGTTTAACCTTGCTGATAAAAGCGCTTTTGACTACTACAAAGACTTACTTGAAAAGGGATATTACAGTAGAGTTATTTCAGGGAATATTCAGCAGCGAGTTGAGGTAGATAGCATTAAAATAGATTTTAATAGCTATCCCTATAAAACAATGACTTATACTACCCAGTATATCATACGTTCAAGTAATCTCACCAAGAGGAATCTTGTTACCAGTAGTCAGCTTATATCTGCGGTTCGGTCTGATAATAACCCTCAGGGGTTTATTATTGAAAAGTTTACCGTTGTTGAGAACAAAGACTTAGAAGTTGTTAAACGCTAAAAAATAATCTATGAATAAGTTACAACTTTTAAGACATAGCTATTGTAGTAGGCTACAGATCTATTGGAATAGTCTTTCGGTAAAAAGACAACGAGTTTTACTACTTACTGTATTTACACTTTACAGCCTTGTTTGCCTTAGTATAGTAAAGACCAGTTTTACTTCAAATCCTATAAGAAATAAATCAAATCACAAAGACAAACAAAACAATATAAAACCCGTAAAGTATTTGCTTGAAAAGCAAAAGGTAGAATTACAATCAACTATTAAAACCATTAATTATGAATCACAATCAAGCAGATAAAATACATCAGATAGAGAAAGTACCTAAAGAAAATAAGGTATTTCAAGGCATCATTGAGAAACACAAAAAGCACATTGTCTTTGCTTTAATGGGCATTGTGTTTTTAGGGGCTATGTATCTATTGTTTAAACCAGAAGAAAAAGAGCTTATCATACATAATGATTCAGTTCCAGAGGCGATAACACAGGGGATGCCCACAGATAAGGTCAAAGCTTATGAAAAAGAGCTATGGGAGCAGAAGCAACAAGAAAATGAAAACCAGATGCATTCTTTAGCGGATTATTGGAATGAGTCACAACAGGAGCCTAATAGCAGTTATAATCACCAAGATTATAGTGGAGAACCTTCCTACACTCCTTATGAAAGGTCTTATCAGAACTATAAGCAAAGCCAAGATGTATTGAGTAGTTTTTATGATAATACAGAAAATCAAGAAACAGTTCGTCTTAAGAAGCAGCTTGCAGAGTTAGAAGAGCGATTAGAAGAAAAAGATACTCCAACGCCTATTACGATTGATAGTCAATTAGAGCTTATGGAGAAGTCTTTTCAGATGGCAGCAAAGTATTTACCAACAGGTCAAAACCAAGCTGAATTACCACTTTCAAATGAGACTACAAGCGCTAAAATAATTTCAAGTAAAAAACAGGTGATAACAGTGGTTGATAAAACCAGTAAAGAGATTGTTTCCACACTTGTAAAACCAACAAGTTTACAGGATTTATTACCTATTAACCTTCAATCGAATCAAACCTTTTATACAGTAGAAGGAGAGCGTAAAACGCAAATTCATAAAAACAGTATAAGAGTAAGTATCAAAGAAGATCAGGTTATTATAAACGAAGGCTATATTAAGCTAAAACTCTTAGAAAGCATCGTAATAAATGGGGCTTTCTTACCTGAAGCAAGTACGATAATAGCTAAAGTAAAGATTAGTAACGCTCGATTAGATCTTAGTGTAAACTCTATTAAGATCGACGATAGTATCATTGATACAGAATTTATCGGTTATGATAACTATGGGCAAAAAGGCTTAGAGGTATTAGACCTTCAAGAGATAAGCGCCTCAAAAGAAATCATTGCCAATATGGGACAAACTGCTGGAACGAGTATTTCAATGAGTAAATCCGTTTCAGATCAAATCGCAGGGGATTTAACAAAAGGACTTATTCAAGGAGTGTCTGGTTACTTTTCAAAGAAAGTAAAAGCTCAGAGAGTAACCTTAAAACAAGGACAAGAGCTGTTTCTTGTTCCAAAAGAATAACAATCAATAATCAAGTAAAAACATAAGAAGAAATCATTATGAAAACAATCATTAAATATATGCTACTGTGTTTACTAACTGTAAATACAGTAAACGCTCAAGAGAACAAAAAGTCTATCAATCTATCTAATGCTGAGGTAATACCATATAGTATTGAACTAACTCAAAACAAAACAACGCATATACTATTCCCAAGCAGTATTGAGTATGTGGACTTAGGAAGTAGTGAAATAATAGCCAATAAGGTAGAAGCTACTTCTAATGTTCTTCGATTAAAAACTATAAAAGAAGACATTGCGCCAACAAACTTTACTGTAATTACAAACGATGGTAAATACTATAGTTTCAATGCTAGCTACAATGAAGAGCCAACACAACTGAGTTATGATTTAACTAAGTTTAAAAAACAGAATAGTAAACAGCAAAGTGAAGTATTATTTAAAGACTTAGGGAACATTAGTCCAAGCTTATCTGATCTTTTTATGAAAGCTATTATCAAGAAGAATAAGAAAGAGCTAAATATCAAAAGCAAAAACTATGGAGTAGAAGCAAGGTTAAAAAGTATCTATATTCAAGATGGTAAATTCTACTTTCATCTTTCTATAAATAACAAAAGTAATTTGCCATACGAGGTTGATTATGTCAGTTTTAAAATTAAAGATAGAAGAACCTCAAAACGAACTACAATTCAAGAAGTGAGTCTAAAACCAATTAGAAGTTATAGTGATGTTCAAACGATTAATAGTCAAGGTAAACAAGACAATGTTTTTATTTTAAATCAATTTACTTTATCAGACAAACAAGTGCTTTTAATTGAAATTAATGAAAAGAATGGAGTGAGGAATCAGGTTTTGAAAGTAAAGTACTCGGATATTTTTAAGTCAAAAAGTATTAATGAATTTAGAATTTAAGTGAGGATGATAGTTCTAAAAAAGAGAAGCACAGCTCTTTTTTAGAACTTCCAAAATTAATTAGAAAATTAATAGTTAAGTAAGCTTACTAAGAAAATTAAGAGATTCTCTTGTTTATGTTTTATCGCTCAATAAACTTTTCTTAATTTAGGACAGATATATAAGTCTTGGAAGCTTGTTGCTTTTCATTATAAAAAGAATGTATATGGAAAACCGTAAAATAGTTTGATATAATACAGTTATTTTTGTTGTATGAATTCCATGTGTTTTAATACCAAGTGTATTTATTGAGATTTATATGTCTTAAAGAAAGGATAGAAACAAATGAATTATTTAGATAATGCTGCCACAACAAAAGTCTCTGTTGAAGTTTTAAATGAGATGTTACCTGTATTTAGAGATGAGTTCTATAATGCATCAAGCAACTATGAAAAGAGTAAAATAATTAGCGAAAAGATTAAAGCAGCACGAGAGAATTGTGCTAAAATTATTGGAGCAAAAAGTGAGGATATTATTTTTACTTCAGGATCAACAGAATCAATTAATTATGCCCTTAAAGGTTATCTTGAAGAGAATTTTGACAGAGGAAATCATATTATTACTACAAAAACGGAACATAAAGCAATTTTATCAACGTTAGAATATTTAGAATATAGAGGAGTTGAAGTTACATATTTAGATGTAAATAAAGAAGGTCTTATTGATTTAGAACAGTTAAGAAGTAATATTTTGCCTTCAACAAGTTTAATTACAATTATGTTAGTAAATAATGAGACAGGTGTAATACAGAATTTAAAGGAGATAGGGGATATAGCTAAGAGACATAATATAAGAGTGTTTTGCGATGCCACACAAGGAATTGGTAAAATATCAATTGATGTAGATGAATTAGGAATTGATATGTTATGTGCAAGTGCACATAAACTATATGGACCTAAAGGAATAGGATTTTTATACAAAAGAAAAGATATACATTTAACTCCTTTACTTCATGGTGGTAGCCAAGAAAATGGACAAAGAGGGGGAACATATAATTCACCACTAATTATAGGTTTTGGAAAAGCCTGTGAATTAGCATTAGCAAATTTAGAAAAGAACTTAACTTATGTGAGTGAACTAAATAAGTATACTAGAGAGAAGCTTGATAAAAATAAAAATATTCATATTATTTCAAAAAGTGAAATCTCTACCCCATATATTTTAAATTTTACAGTAGACGATTTAGATGCAAATATGTTTATTGATAAGAATAAAGACTTAGCTGTTAGTAATGGATCTGCTTGTACCTCAAGAATTATTGAACCATCACATGTGTTAATGGCTATGGGATATGATAAAAAACAATGTCAAGGAGCTATTAGACTATCTTTTAGTTATGAGAATACTAAAGCTGATATTGATGAATTTATGAATTTAATTAGTTGTTAATGAGTTTATTAAATGATTTATATATATTATAACCAGTAAGATAAAAAGTTAATGTTAAAAGATATTGTAATACCTAAAACGTATACCTATACTTCTAAAAATGAATTTGATCCTTTTCGTTTTCATTTGGAATGTTTAATGAACTCAAATTCATTAGATTTACTTTTAGGCTATTTTAGTTCAAGCGCTATTCGATTATTGTCTATTGGATTCGCATCATTTATATATAGAAAAGGTAAACTTAGATTAGCTATTAATAATATCTTATCTCAAGATGATCGAGATGCTTTTGAAAAAGGTAGTAAAAATAATCTTCCAGCGGATCTAATAGATATTTCTAATTTAAGAGAATTGAAAACTAAATTTTCAGAATATAATATACATTTTTTTGAATGTTTAGCATGGTTAATTGCTAACAACAAAATTGATTTTGTAATTATCACACCTAAAGAAGGAAATGGAATTTCTCATTACAAAGAAGGTGTATATTCTGACAGTATAGATAAAATAGCATTTTCTGGATCACAAAATTTTACTGCTTATGGTTTAACAGAAAATCTAGAAACCTTAGAATGTTTTCCTGATTGGGTTAAGGGAAATGAAGAAAGAGTTCAGGAAAAAGTGAATCGTATATCTGATACAATTGATAAAAAGCGACAAAATGTATTAAACTATCTAAATATTGAAGAAATAAAAACCGAAATAACTTCAAATTTTGGAGATAAGGAGTTAGAAGAACTTTTGGTAGATGAGAAAAAGATATTGAGTAAAATACGAAAAGTTTCTGAACAACCTATTTACCAAGAATTATCAGAAAAATTAGAAGAACAAATTGATAAAATTGAATCTGAACCAAGATTTCCATATAAAGAGGGACCTAGGGAATATCAAATAAAAGCTTATAAAAATTGGAAAGCAAATGATTATAAAGGACTTTTTGCTATGGCAACAGGAACTGGTAAAACATTAACTTCCTTAAATTGTATATTACAAGAATATAATATAAAAGATTTTTATAAATTTTTAGTTCTTGTACCTACAACGGCATTAGCAAAACAATGGATAGAAGAAGCCAATGGAAAATTCAATTATCAGAATACAATATTATGTTGTAGTGAGAATCCTAATTGGAAAGAAGAGTTGATTCAAATAGGAAAGAGTATAGTTTTTGGTCGTCCAATAAATTATGGGATAATTACTACATATGCTAGTTTTAAAGGAATAAAATTTCAAACTATATTAAAAGATTTTTTCCAAAAGGATTTTGATAATATTACACTTATTGCAGATGAAGCACATAATTTTGGTTCATGTGGCTTTTTGAAAGTGATACCAAATTTCTTAATTAAAAGAATTGGATTATCTGCTACTCCAGAAAGACAATTTGATGAAGAGGGTAATAAAGTATTGAATGGCTATTTTTCATGTTCAGATGATGAATATACATTCGAGTATAATATGAAAACTGCAATTGAAAATAAAATATTATGCAGATATTATTATTACCCAGTAATTGTAAGTCTTGAAATTGATGAGCAGGAACGCTATTTAAAGCTTTCAAAAGAATTACTAAAATATATAGATCCAGAAACTGGTAAGTACAGAGAATCGGAATATGTAAATAACTTATTAATTAAACGTAAGAATATTATTCATAAAGCTAAAAATAAGCTTAATGCATTAATAGATGTAATTAATAAAATTGGAAAAGATAATTTTAAAAGAGCTTTTATTTATGTTCCAGAAGGTATAGAAGTTGATTACTTAGAAAGTGATCAAATATCTTTGGACGTTGAAAATGACACTAGTAAATTAATTGATAATTATATTAAAGAGCTGTATAATCATTTTGGATTAAAAATGGCAAAGTTTACTGGGGAAACAAAAAATAGAGACCAAATTCTGACGCAGTTTAAGAATGGTAAATTAGATGCTTTATTAGCAATGAAATGTTTAGATGAGGGAGTTGATGTTCCTCAAACTCAATACGCTATTTTTTGTTCATCAACTGGAAATCCGAGGCAATATATACAACGTAGAGGACGTGTATTAAGAATGCATAGAGAAAAAGAATTTGCAATTATTTATGACCTAATTGTCAAACCAACTATTGATTATACAAATACAGATGAGTCATTAACTAAAATGGAAAAAAATATCTTTCTATCAGAATTAAGAAGATTAGTAAATTTTGCTGTTTTAAGTGAAAACAAAGATAAGTCATTACAAGATTTAGAAACTCTTTGTTATGACTTGGATATAGATATATACGCATTAGCGAATAACGAACTAAATAACTATAAATAATATGAAATCATTAAATGATTCTTTACGAGATGAATTCAATGATATTCTTCATAAGGAAGAATATAGAAAAGTTATCGAAGAAAAAAAAATAGATATAAATACTTTAAGAAAGGCTTTTGATACTTTGTTAAGACATAAATCTGATACAGAAATGATTGATAAATCTAAAACGGAGTTTGAAAATTTTTTAATTAACTATTTTAAAAGTCAGAAAAATGATAATTAATAGAGTGGAAATAAATAATTTCTTTTGCTATATAGAAGAAAATGTTTTTGAGTTCGATAAAGGATTAAATATAATATCAGCAAAAAATTCAGGGGGTAAATCGCATTTGTTTAATGCTTTTCATTGGACTTTTTTTAATAATATTTATGTAGATAAAGAATCTGATACAACAAAGAAAGAATGGAAAAAAGCTACTAATACAAATGTCCTTCCTGACTATGTTGTTCAAAAAACTGAGAATAATGATACAATTAAGGCAACTGTAAAAATTACTTTAACTGCTGAATTTCATAAAAATGAAGAACCCAAAAATGAATTAGTAGAGTATCATTTTGATAAAGAAGTTTTATATAGAAAAACAGAGAATGAGATTGTTATTTCGTCTCCTCCTGAACTTTCAATCTGGTATGTCAAAGATGGTGAGACTTTTTTCTTAGATAAAGGAGAGCATAAATGGTTTATTGATAAAATTTTTCCTGTAAGTATTAGAAAGTTTATGTGGTTTCAAGGTGAAACTGTAGATGAGTTATATGATTTTAGTAATCCTTCAACATTAAAGTATGCGATTAATGAGATTTCGTACTTTCCTATCTATGAAAATTTAGTGAATATAACTAAAAAATCAGTTGATAGTATTAGTGATAAAATTGCTAAAGAAGTTAAAAAGACGAAGAAATTATCAGATGAACAAGAAGATATTCTAAGTTCTATAGAGTTAAC
>JASLGC010000172.1 GCA_030150335.1 Flavobacterium sp. | reverse complement strand
GAAAGAGAATAAAGAAAAATACGGAAACGTAATTCAAGATATTAATAATTATTATGCAGCTACAAATGAGAAAGCTCGTCATGACAATTACTTAATGACAATGATGCGTACTTCTATTTTAGCAGCAGCTCCTTATCGTTTAGCTGGAGGTATGGAAGCATATTCTTTAGGTGATGATAAAAAGAGAGATGAAATGCGTGAGGACTTTACTGCTTATGTAGAGAGTATTTATAACAGCGTTAGCGAGCCATTAGAACGTGAGATGTTAGCTAAGCAATTAGCTTTATATGCTTCTAAATCGGAAGGGTATGCAATTGCTCCATATATTGCTCAAATTCAAAAAGAGTACAATGGTGATTTTGAAAAATTTGTAAACGAAGCATTCGATAATAGTGTTTTCGCAAACAAAGAAAAAATGGAAGCTTTCTTAAAAGATCCAAAAGACATCGTTGTTTCTCGTGATCCTTTATTAAAACTGTCTATCTCTATCATGGAGAAATACAGAGAAAAATCAGATGAGTTAAGTGCTTTAGAAGACAAGTATCAAAGAGCATATCGTTTATTCGTTGATGGTGTTCAAAAGAGTAACCCTGAAGGGAAATACTATCCAGATGCAAACTCTACTTTGCGTTTAACTTATGGTACTGTGATTGGATTACCAAGAGGTAACAAAGTTAACGATGCTAAAGAAAACTGGTTTACAACTTTAAAAGGAACTGTTGCAAAACACGTACCTGGTGATGAAGAATTTGAAGTTCCTCAAAAGTTGATCGACTTATACGAAAGTAAAGATTACGGAATCTATGCTGATAAAGATGGACACATGCCAGTGAACTTCTTAACTAACCACGATATCACAGGAGGTAACTCAGGTTCTCCAGTATTGAATGGAAAAGGTGAGTTGATTGGATTAGCATTTGATGGTAACATTGAAGCTATGGCAGGAGATGTTATCTACGATCCTAAATTACAAAGAACAATAAACGTTGATATTCGTTATGTGTTATTCATCATAGACAAATTCGCTGATGCGAAACATATTGTTGATGAAATGACTTTAGTGAAATAAGACTTTTTTAAAAAATATGAAGAATGCCTAATTTATTAGGCATTTTTTTTTGCACTTTTGTTAATCTAAATCTATGTTGATATAATGAAGTATTTTATCTGTTTTCTGAGTCTTTTTGTTTTATTGGGATGTGAATTTAAAAATAACAACAATTCTAAAACGACAATATCTTATTACTATTGGCGTACTTCCTATGAATTGGATAGTATTGAAAAGAACTCTTTAAAAGAATTAGATGTAAGAAAACTATACTTGCGTTATTTTGATGTAGTACTACAAAATAATCAAGCGATTCCAGTTAGTCCGATTATGTTTAAAGAACGCTTGCCTCAGATTGAAGTTGTACCTGTTATCTATATTAAAAACGAGGTGTTGCTGAATGAGCAAGTAAACTTACATACACTGGCAGAGAATGTAGTTTCATTTATCAGACAAGTGAATGAGAGCAATGATGTAGATTGTCAAGAAATACAATTAGATTGTGATTGGACGTTAAAGACAAAAGACCGTTTTTTTAAGTTGATTGAATACATCAAGAAAGACATAGATTGGAAGTTGTCTTCTACCATTCGATTACACCAAGTAAAATATGCTTCGAAAACGGGAATACCTGATGTTGATCACGGCGTGTTGATGTATTACAATATGGGAACTATTGCATCTGATAGTTTGAATTCTATATACGATAGAAACATTGCTAAAAAGTATATAGGAGGATTAAAGGACTACCCTTTATCTTTAGATTATGCGTTTCCAATTTATTCATGGGTTATCCAAAGTAGAGGGGGCAAAGTTATAAAGCTAATAAGCCGTGTGCGATTAGAAGATATAAAAGAGAAAAGTGGATTGAAGCAAGTGAGTGAATTTGTTTTCAATGTTCAAGAAGAGGGCAACTATTTTGGAGAGTATTTTCAAGTTGGGGATCAAATAAAAGTTGAAAGTGTAAAACCAGAACAATTGTTAGAAATGAAAAACGATTTATTTCAAGCAAGTGGGAAGTGTCCTTCGGAGATAATATTATATGATTTGAATTCAAGAAATTTAAAGTTTTATGGAAAAGAAGTTTTGGAAGAATTGTCTATATGCAAGTAGCTTTTCTTTAGTAGTAGGATTAGGTGCCTACACTTATGCCTGTGCAGATGATTGGTTTAGTTATTCATCTATTTCCTCATTTACGCCAGAGGCATTTGTAGATAATTCGTATAAGCCAATGTTCTTTGCTCCATCAGAGCGTTTTTACGATTGGGGTTATATGGACAATGTGTCTATGCACAACAACCAAATTGTAGAGGATTGGAAAGCTTACTTAGGTAGCAGTGTTTCGGAACAAGCCATCAAAGAATATTTAGTAGAAAGCAATGAGCAAACGGATGATGTAAACTATCTATATAGTGACCTTCAAAAGAAAAAAGCAAAGACAGGATCTTATGGTTTAAACTTAAAAGATGAGAAGGTAAAGAATTTTGTTACCTTTTTGTATTATGCAAAAGAGATAGAAGAGTATAGTGCACAAACATATAATTATTGGGATTACGAAAGCCATAAAAATAAAGTTGCCAGTGATAGAGTTGTCAATGAAGTAGAGTCTTTTTATAAGAAGTTAGACAAGAAAGACACTTTCTTTGCAAGCCGTATGTGGTTTCAAGTAATGAAAGCGAAGTTCTACTCATCAGATAGAAGTGCAGCTATTCGCTATTTTGAAAGCACAGCAGACAAGCAGATTAAAAACACACTTTACTACCGTGCATTAGCTTATGTTGCCGGGGCATATTATCAACAAGCAAACTATATCAAGTCTAACTTGTATTATGCAGAAGTGTTTAATGCCGAGCCGTCAATGAGACAAGTAGCATTGTACAACTTTAGACCATTTGAGAATAAACAACTTCAAGCAGTTGTCAATAGTACTAATGACAAAGAAGTAAAAGCTGCTATTTGGGCAATTATGGGATATTATAAAGACACCGCAGTTGCGATGAAAGAAATATATGCAATTGATCCAAATAGCAAGCACATAGATTACTTATTGACGCGTTGGGTCAATGAGCAAGAAAGTGCAGTTAATGTTTTTGTAGATACTAATTTCAAGTCAAAAGAGGAGTACTT
>JASLGC010000146.1 GCA_030150335.1 Flavobacterium sp. | reverse complement strand
TGCCTAAATTAATTAAAAGAAAAATAAGTGATGTTGATTATTATGATACTTATTCTGAGAATAAAGCTATTTACCTTGCGAAGTATAGATTCATTACAGGAGGAAGTTGGATATATACTTTTAATCCTGTTTTAAAAAATTATGAAAATTTAAAAAATGCAAGAGTTCAATCTATTGCTTTTTTTAGTTTTATTTTATTGATATTTAGATATATATTTATATATGGCTTTAATATAGGTGTTTATATATTTGACTATCTGAATACGTCTTTGTTGATAATTAGTGTTGTAGTATTTTTTAGATATTATCTATTAGATATTAGAACATGTGAAGATAGAGTGAATTATTTGAATATTCATTATAGAAAAAGTATATCAGAAGAAGAAGTTATTAATCGTGAACTTAAAATTAATGCTTTAACAACTCAAGCTGAAGATTGTGTAAAAAGATTACAAAATAATATTCGTAGTTTAAAACATATTTAAAATGGGATTAGATAACATATTAACATTTGGAGGTTCCAATAAACTTGATAGAGAACTAAGTGAATTTAGAATTATAGAAGATGAATATAATAGTGTTGCAGATGAATATAATTTATTGCGTAATGCACATAGTGAAATTCTACAATCTCTGTCAGAAGAGAGAATAGAAGCAGAGAGAAACTTTGTGTTATTAACAAGTTTAATTAATACTATTAAAAAAAGTTTTCGTGAAAAAGGTGATGATGTATCAGATGAATTATTATCGTTAGTTAATGTTGAAAAATTTAATAGTACAATATTATCTTTAGAATCATTTAAAAGTAATATTATTTCCGAATCTTATTCGAACTCTTTGGAATTTAGTAAAGGGTCTATGGACAGATTACAGTCTAATTTTATAGATAATGGGAAAGTAACAAAAAATGAGATTAAAGGAGAATTGATTGCATTAGGAGCTGTTGCTGTAATAGATTCTTTATCCTACATAAGTAATTTAAATTCACAGGTGAATAACCAACGTAAATCATTAGTTGAAAGAAGAAAGGTTATGCAAAGTAACTTAGAATTAATCTGTAGTAGTTATGAAGAGGCTTATAAAGAATTGTTAAGAGCTAAAGAGCTAACAGCAGTTTTAAATAAGAATAATCAGATTTTTATAAAATTATATCTTAGATTTTTAGATAATTACTTTATAGATTTTAATTTAAAAAGTTTTAAAACCGGTTCAAGTAAAAAAGAGCTGAATGAAAATGGATTTATGCCGGAACTAAGGCAATTAATTAAAGTAAGTGAATCTTACTCAAATGTAAAAAAGACTTCTATAACTAGATAGTAGATTTTAAATTAATAAAAATAACACTAATGAACAACTCATCACGCCCATATTTCAGAAAAGAGATAGATGATATATTCAATAAAGTAAAAGTGAAGCTACATGCCGATGCTCAACAAAAAGGAGGAGGTGTAGCTTTATTTACGGATTGTTATACAGGTAAAACACTTCGTGGTGGAGAATTGTATGATTACGAGCATGTACGTTCTTCAGAAGAGCTATTTATGAAATACAGAGATTGTATGACAAATGAACAAATAGCAGAGGTGGTAAACTGTGAAGGAAATGTCAAGGTTACCTTGAGAGCGATAAATCAATCAAAAGGAAAGCGAAGATTTGAAGATTGGATTTCATCTTCATTAATCACTAAGTTCGAAATATCAACAAGTGTTTCTCAAAGAACCTTACAAGTTGCAGACCAATCTATTCAACAAAAAGTAAATCAGATTTTACGCAGATAAGATAATCACAAAAAGCTGTCCAACTCGGACAGCTTTTTTTTGTCTCAAATGACTTATTCTTCCTCCCTAACAGGAATCTCCAAGCAACCTAAATACATACTTGTGCTATTCAAATCATCATTTGCATTGCTCCACATATACCAAAGGTGAACAAAACTATCGCTGTGTTCTTTCGGCAGTACAAAAGAAACCTTACCATCTTCACGATTAGCAAAGCGTTCGAATAGAAGAAACTTATGCGATTCTTGAAGTAACGCAATCACAGTTAATTTATCATCACTATTAGCTATACCTTGCGAACTATTATCTTCCCATTGCAGTTTGAGTTTTTCATTCTTCAAAAACTTCACAGACGTTTTCAAGGTAGTAGGAAGTACCCCTAATGCAAAGTAAAACTGCGTATAATCAATGCGAAACTGCTCATCTTTCTCAAAATACATATCCTTCATAACCTTGGATAAAAGAGCCTCAAAACCAATTTGAGATTTGTTTGGAACAAAAATGTATTTATTGACGAATTTACGCATAGGAGTAAGAAACTGCGTGCAGTATCTTAATTTAGTTTGCTGAGTCAATTGGCTTTCCGTTCGCGGTTTATTTGACTTAGTCGGTTTAGACCGTATCAATTTTTTATCTCTCCACGTAAAACCAACTACAGGTCCCAATTTCCCACTAATTCCACCAAGTATTCCTTCTTTTATTTCAGCCATTATGATAAAGTATTAAGTTCTTGATAATCATTAAACTAATTTAAAAAGGATAGATTTTTATTCAGTATACTTTTTGGATAAAAAATCATAAAATAATCTTTAATTATTAGGTGGTTTTGGGTTTCACTTTTCTTAAAGTGATTTTGGGGTGACATTGACTTACAATTAAAAGTAAGAATGAGTAGAGAGGGTGAGAAAGGAACATTACAATTCAAGTAGATTAAACAGATTACTATCACTTAGATAATTGATTTTAACAAAGAGAAACTCAGACAGTAGTTCGAGTATCATCTGACAATGGTCCGACAAAATAGCTCTCAGGGCAGTATTCTCCAAGGATTGTCAGACCATTGTCGGAGAATTCTTTGTGAAGTACTATGAATACTACGATTTAGAAAAACATCAAAATGAAGCGTTTACAATGAATGTTTTGGTTTAAATTGTTTAAAATCAATGTATTGAGATGTGTTTCTTGCATTTTTAAGCCCAAAAAAAGTAATGAACTTTTATACTTTTTTAGGTGAAAATTGGAGTAAAAAGAAGTTTTTAAAGGGTTTTTTATCCCCAAAAGAAGTTTTTCAAGGCAAAAAAGAGTGAAAAAGTTAATGTTTGTTCTTTTTTAGTATACGAAATGGAGTGGACTTGTATAGGTAAATTTCTAAGAGGATGTATGGAAAATGGAAGTAAGATTAGGAATCGCTATGTAATAAAATTGTCTACAAAAAAAGAGCGATAACCACCGCTCTTTTATACTTTAATAATCTTCAGCATCAGCTTCAATCACTTTGACTTCATAAAAAGGAACAAAAGCCTCCAAAGCCTGTGTGTATTCGCTTTTGCGGATAGATAACTCTATTTCACAACTCATCTCCATTGTTTGGTCTAAGATGTTTAAGTTCTTTTCCTTTATCACACGCATCACATTGTTCATGTCCTTGTATTCAAAGCGAACCTTAAACTTCTTGTCAATGGTTTTTTCAATGATGTCTGCTTCCTCCATTGCCATTTGAGCCGTTGCTCGATACGCAGTGATTAGTCCACCAACACCTAATTTCACCCCTCCAAAGTAACGAACAACAACAATCAGTATGTCAGTTACTTCAAAAGACTGTATTTGCCCATAGATAGGCGCACCAGCAGTATTACTTGGTTCTCCATCGTCATTAGCGCGGTAGTATATTTGTTCTGCCCCCAACTGAAAGGCATAGCACCAATGGCGTGCGTTATAATGCACTTTTTTGATGCCCTCTAAGATTTCTTTTACTTCCTCTTCCTTTTGAATTGGAAAGGCGTACCCAAAGAATTTACTATTCTTTTCTTTGTACAAAACCTCTTCGGTTGGTTGGCTTATTGTTTTATATGAATCTATTTCTTCACTCATGTTTACGGGAATACAATTCGTAGTGTATCGTTTAAAATAAGGTGTTTCTCTTCTTTGTCAAATCGACTTATCACAGGGGCTTTCAACCCTTCATGTAAGTTAGTTTCGCCTACAAATATACGCGCTTCATCCCAAAGATTTTGGTCGATGAAACTTTGTAGGGTTTGACGGCCGCCTTCTACTACTAACGACAAGATGTTGTGTCGGTATAAAATAGCACATACTTGTGATAGTAAATCTTTGTCAAAGTCGGCATGTTCGTAAATGACGTTATCTGTTGTAATCAAGGTTTCGTTGGCAGTAATACATATCGTTTTTGCCTCTCCATTTTGAATGTCAAATCGGCTATCTATTTTACCTGTTCTATCCAAGTAAACGCGTACTGGGTTTTTGCCATACCAATCTCTTGTTGTTAAAGAAGGATTGTCGTCAAGAACGGTTTGTGTGCCTACCAAAAACGCCATTTCTTCACTTCGATATTGGTGTACCGTTTGCTTAGAATAAGTGTTTGATATCCAAAAAGGACGTTGGTTGTCCCTTGTTAAAGGCGCTAAATAGTGGTCAGGTGTTTCTGCCCATTTCAAGATGATGTAAGGGCGTTGTTTTTGGTGAAACGTAAAAAAGCGTTTATTGCTTTCTTGACATTCCTTTTCTAATACACCAACGGTTACCTCAATGCCTGCCTCGCGCATTTTTTGAATACCACGACCGCATACTTTTGCAAATGGGTCAACTGTGCCAATCACCACTCTTGGGATTTGTTTGTCGATGACTAAATCACAACAGGGAGGTGTTTTTCCGAAGTGACTACACGGTTCTAAGCTCACATAAAGCGTGCTTTCTTTGAGTAGTTCCGGATTTTTGACAGATGCGATTGCGTTGGGTTCTGCGTGCGGTCCACCATAGGCAGAGGTAAATCCCTCGCCAATGATTTTGTCGTTGTGCACCACAACTGCTCCTACTGAGGGGTTTGGCATCGCCGAGAACGTCCCTTGTTTGGCTAATTGTAGGCAACGAGAAATATATAATTCGTGTTTTTCCAAAATTGATAAAACTGTATCTTTGAACAAATTTAAGCTTTTTAGCTAAAACTCATTAATTTTAGTGTACAACTATGCAAATCAAGTCTTATCAAAACC
>JASLGC010000111.1 GCA_030150335.1 Flavobacterium sp. | reverse complement strand
TCATAATTGATATGCACCTTTTATATTTTAGTTAGATACTTCATTCCAGATAACATCATCAGGAGTAGGAGCCGTGATAGTCATCGTTTCCTTTGTCACAGGATGTATAAAAGTAAGCTTTCGCGCGTGTAAGTGAATACCCCCATCAGGATTACTGCGGTCCGCACCATACTTTAAGTCCCCTTTAATAGGGCAACCCACAGCGGCAAGTTGACAGCGAATCTGGTGATGTCTTCCTGTATGTAAGTCAATCTCCAACGCAGAATACGTTTTCAATTGGTGGAACATACGGTAAGACAATTTCGCTTTTTTGCTATTCGGCACTTCCTTTTTATGTGCTTTAGACGTATTGTTTTTAGGGTTTCTAACCAAGAAATGCTCTAAAGTATCTTCCACTTTAGGAGGGGCATTCTTAATCACAGCCCAATACGTTTTTTGTGTTTCTCTATTTTTAAACGACTCGTTTAAGCGAGTTAACGCTTTAGAAGTCTTGGCAAATACCACCAATCCGGATGTCGGTCTATCTAAGCGATGAACCACCCCTAAGTACACCTCACCTGGCTTGTTGTATTTTTTCTTTAAATAAAGTTTGACGATATCACTTAACGGCATATCGCCTGTTTGGTCACCTTGTACAATATCACCAATGCGTTTATTGACCACGATGATGTGATTATCTTCGTGTAAAACTTGTAAATTATCAGGTGTAGAAACAATTTTCATAGAGTAGATTTTAAAACAAAAATATCCTTTAATAGTGTTTAAAGGATATTTTTGAACTTACATAAAAGAATATATAAGCTTAATATTGTTCATTTTCATTAGGGAAATCAACAGATTTTACGTCTTCTACGTATTTTTCAACAGCCTCTTTCATTTGGTCGAAGATGTTTAAATAACGACGTAAGAATTTTGGGTTGAACTCATGCGTTAATCCAATCATATCGTGGATTACCAATACTTGTCCGTCAACACCATTACCAGCACCAATTCCGATTACAGGAATAGAAATGCTTTCTGCAACTTTCTTAGCTAATGCAGCTGGGATTTTTTCTAAAACAACAGCAAAACATCCAATTTCTTCTAACATTTTAGCGTCTTGAATTAATTGAGCTGCTTCTTCTTCTTCTTTGGCTCTAACTGTGTAAGTTCCGAATTTGTAGATAGATTGAGGTGTTAATCCTAAGTGTCCCATTACTGGAATACCAGCATCTAAGATGCGTTTTATACCATCTTTAATTTCAATTCCACCTTCCATTTTTACTGCATGCGCACCACTTTCTTTCATGATACGGATAGCAGAACGCAAAGCTTCTTTTGGGTCTGATTGATAAGAACCAAATGGCAAGTCAACAACTATTAAAGCTCTCTCTGCACCACGTACAACAGATTGTGCGTGATAAATCATTTGATCTAATGTAATAGGCAATGTTGTTTCATGACCAGCCATTACATTACTCGCAGAGTCACCTACAAGCATTACATCTACACCTCCAGCTTCCAATACTTTAGCCATTGAGTAATCATAACATGTAAGCATTGAAATTTTTTCACCATTAGCTTTCATATCGATAAGTGATTTTGTAGTCACTTTCTTATAATCTTTTTTTGCTACTGACATAATTGTTCTTTTTATTAGAATTGTAAAATTAGGTAAAAAGAGTAGAATTAAAAGGATTAACAGTAATAAATCAACTCTACTCTTGATAATAGGCCATTTTTAAAGATAAATTGATAAGACGATCCATCCCAAAATACGGCGTATGACTTGTCTAAAGGATGAATATTTGTTATTAATCCCTTAGCTATTTTTAAAAAATCTTTTTCTGTGGTTTCGCCATTTAGCAAGTGTTTGCCAATTTTAAAACCGTTAAAATTAAGCATGTCCATTTTTCGCGCTTTTAATGTGCTTGATAGGTCATGGGTAATAAACTCCGCTGAGTTGTACAAGGCGTTACCTTCATAATCGTCTAAAGCGCAGTCTTCTAAATTGCTATAACTCTCTATCGGATAACCTACATATTGCTCTACAATCTCTTTGTTAAAGCCCGATAGGGGTTCTACCGCGCCGTTGATTGTAAAACCAAACTGCTGTTTTTTCTGTAGTTTTTCTATTTTGCTATAATCTCCGTCATCAGGACTTGCTTCCAAGGCCTCTTTTTTCAGTTGATTAATCTCTGCCAACTCAGGCAAATTGTTCTTCTTAGCATAGTCAATAAATATGCCTAACGCTTGAATAGTGTAATAACTTGCGCTATTCCACCCTAATTCCAGTACGCGTTCTGCATATTTCTTTTGCTCTTGTGAATCCGTAGCCTTGTTATAAGACGCAATCAACTCGTCTAATACTGGTCTTTCACCTAAGAATTTTGTTTGAATATACCCATTTCCGCCCAAATAATCAATTGGAACCCAAGCTTCTTTGTCATTTGGATAAAAGGGCAGAGGTACAACAGTCCCGTTTAGCACCGTTCCCAATACAGCAGATGTGCTCGAAGGGTATTCACGTACTTTTAGTCCAGCTACCGTTGTGTACAAGTGAGCAGTATAGTAAAAGTCATCCTGATCAATAATAGGAGCAGGAGAGGCTATATCTTCCACTTCTTTGTATTTGGTGCTAAGGTTTTTGATGTCGTTTAAGTACATCGGATCTTGATAATCCACCAGCACTTTGTACAGTTTGTTGTTTACCTTTTCA
>JASLGC010000142.1 GCA_030150335.1 Flavobacterium sp. | reverse complement strand
CTTTGTCGCGATGCTTGCTTACCCATCCTGATAAGGTAACTTCTGTATTTATATCCGAAGCTCTTAAGGCTCCGCAATTATGCGTTCTATACATTGTTAAAAATATTTCTACAAATTTATAAACTTATTGCGAATGAAGTATGAAAACATGAATTATTATGCCTCCGTTTTAAGTGTGTTTGCTTCATTTTGCTTTGCTCTCTTTTGCATTTGAACAAAAGAGTAAGCTAATATCGCTCCACAACAAGCTAATCCAGCTCCAACCCATTCTGGGGAATTGTATCCAAAACCATAGCTAATAGGCAGTCCTCCTAAAGAAGCCCCTAAAGCATTTCCGATGTTAAAAGATGCTTGACCAGCAGATGCAGCAAGCATTTCAGAACCTTTCGCACTTTTGATTAACATCATTTGCAATGGAGAACCAATTGTAAAAGCTACCAGTCCTGTTACTAATGACATCACATAAGCCATCCACTCAATATGAACTGTATAATATACAATTATTAAACAGATTGCCATAGAAATAAAAGAAAAGATAACAGCTTTTGAAGGAGAGAATGTATCTGCAATTTTACCTCCTACAAAGTTACCTAAGAACATACCCAATCCTACAAGAGTCATGATGAATGGGATATTAGACTCAGGTATCATTGCGATGTTCATCATCATTGGTTTAATATAGCTAATCCATGCAAATAATCCACCTGTTCCCACAGAGATTAAAGCCACTAAAACCCATGCAGTAGGCGTTTTAAAGAAAGCCAATTGTTTTTTCGTATTTGTAGTTGTATCAGCCTCTAACTTAGGAACCCAAAGTGAAATAGCAATAGTTGAGATAATTCCCAAAGTAGCAATAATTCCATAAGATACGCGCCAAGAATAAACCTGACCGATGTATGTCGTAATAGGCACTCCCGCCAAGTTTGCTGTTGTTAAACCAGCGAACATGATGGCAACAGCCTGTGCTTCTTTTCCTGGTTTTGCCAATCGTGTAGCAACCACAGAACCAACACCAAAGAATGCACCATGAGGTAATCCCGACATAAAACGAGTGATTAACAACGTTGTATAAGTTGGTGAAAGCACAAATAAAGTGTGGAATAATGAGAACATTAACATTAATGCCATAAGCACTTTATGAGGAGCATATTTATTTGAAGACATCACTAACAGTGGAGCACCAACGACAACACCAATCGCATATATGGAAATAAAATTCCCTGCTTTTGGGATACTAATAGCTAAGTCATCAGCAAAATTAGACAGAAGCCCCATCATTGAAAATTCAGTCATTCCAATCGCAAGACCTCCGATTGCTAAGGCAATTAAACTTTTGTTCATTTTTAATATTTAAGTTTTAAAATTTTGTTGTTTTTATTTATTCTTTTCCGCGCTCATATTGAGGAGCCCATTTTATATCTTCATTTAATTCAATCGCGGCATTCATTACAAAGTGAGGGTCTCTTAAAAACTCTCTACCAAGTAAAATAAAGTCCGCCTTTTCTGCTTGCAAAATTTCCTCCGCTTGCGTTCCCGTTTTAATTAAACCAACCGTTCCAGTGATTAGTTTAGTTTGTTTTTTAATCGCTTCCGCAAAAGGAACTTGATAATTAAGAGCAACAGGTATTTCTTGGTGACGTACACCACCACCAGAGCTTACATCAATTACTTCAACGCCCATTTCTTGCAATATCTTTGCCAACTTTACGCTTTCTTCAATATTCCATCCCCCTTCAGCCCAATCAGATGCAGAGATTCTAACCCACAGAGATTGTGTAGAAATCAACGGTTTAATCGCAGATACAATTTCCAATAGAAAGCGAATTCTATTTTCAAAACTACCACCATACTCATCTGTTCTCTTGTTGATTAATGGCGAAAAGAACTGGTGAATTAAATATCCATGAGCACCATGAAGTTCAATAATCTCATAGCCAGCCTCAATGGCTCTACGCGTTGCTTGTTTAAAAGCCTCTATCGTATTTTCAATATCTTTTACAGTCAATGCCAAAGGCTTAGACTCATCAGTATTAAAAGGAATATCACAACTTGATACCGTTTGCCAGCCATTATCTTCAGATGGAGCAATTTGTTTTCTGCTAATCCACGGCTTTTCACAGCTCGCTTTTCTACCAGCATGTGCTAATTGAATACCGGGAATACAATTTTGTTCTTTTATAAAAGATGTAATCTGTTTTAATTTTTCAATCTGAGCATCATCCCATATCCCCAAATCAGCGTACGTAATACGTCCTTCAGGAACTACAGCCGTTGCTTCTTGTATAATAGCTGCCACTTGTCCGATGGCATATTGTCCAAGGTGAACCAAATGCCAATCAGTTGCAAATCCATTGACAGCAGAATATTGACACATTGGAGATACCACAACCCTGTTTTTCAAAGTGTGATTTTTCAGCATTAAAGGCGTAAATAACTTTTTCATTTTATTGTGTTTTTTTGGTTGTGCAAAATTATTAAATGCAAATTGGAATAGAAGGTCTTTTGTCTTTTTTATGAAAAATTAGTTGATTAACGCAATAATAATTAACTAATTAAAGTATAGGAGCCTGTATTAGTACCGACAATTGTCTGCAGATAAGAACAATCGAAAAAGACCTGTCAGAGCAAATAAGTAAATAAGTGAAAAATTATAAAAACAAAGAAGGGCTATAAACACAGTTATAAGCCCTTCTCAATTATTTTGATTTCACAAACAGATTACTCGCGATTTTCTTGGTAATCGTTATATCATGGTTGTTGATTTTGATTACATACGATTGGTCAAACGGTTCAATCTCTAAAATCTCAATCTCACTACCCAAAGAAATTTTCTGTTTATCTAAATACTGTAAAAACTCTGAAGAAGAATCTTTCACTCCAACGCAAACCACTTTAATATTTGGTTTTACATCAGAAAGAAGCTGTTTTTCAATTTGCTTAATCTCCCCTTTCTCATTAGGAATAGGGTCGCCATGTGGGTCTTCCGTAGGATAACCTAAATAAGCATCTAATTTATTAATCAACTTTTCAGACTTAATATGCTCTAACTCTTCCGCTACATCGTGTACTTCATCCCAGCTAAAAGCCAATTTTTCCACTAAAAACACTTCCCATAAGCGATGCTTTCTAACAATCATTTTAGCAGCCATTAATCCCTCAGGGGTAAGCGTCACTCCTTGATATTTTTGATACTTAATAAGTTTTTTCTCATTTAGTTTCTTAATCATATCAGTTACAGATGAGGCTTTTGTTTCAATTCTACCAGCAATTGCATTGGTTGAAATACCCTGATTTTGCCCTAAAGACAGGTGAAATATGGTTTTTAAGTAATTCTCTTCTGAATAGGTAAGCATTGAATATTTATTTTTAGAAATACAAAGTTACATTTTTTTTAATTACAAATAAATTTTTAGCTTTGCCTAAATTTTAAGTTAAGGTTAATGTAAATATATTTTTATGCGAATAATAAATAGTTTTTTGTTTACCCTTGTTTGTGTATTATCCACTCAAGCACAAACTATAAAGGGCAAAGTATCTTCTGAAGGAAGGCCACTTTCTTTTGCTACAGTAGTATTAGAAGGAACAAATAAGGGAGAAACCTCAGGAGAAAAAGGGGAATATATTTTTGAAAACCTTAAAGAAGGGACTTATACAGTAAATGCCGATTTTGTAGGCTTTAAAAAATCCAGTAAGAAAGTTTCTGTGAAAGAAGGCGAAGTAGTTACAGTCAATTTTTCGTTAGATGCGGATTCAAATTTAGATGAGATTGTAATTTCAGGAACATTAAAACCAGTGTTGAAGTCAGAAGCAGTTGTACCTGTTGAGATTTATACACCAGCTTTTTTTGAAAAAAATCCAACTTCAAGTCTTTTTGATGCAGTTCAAATGATAAACGGGGTTCAGCCACAATTAAATTGTAATGTATGTAATACTGGAGATATCCACATCAATGGAATGGAAGGTGCCTATACAATGATTTTGATTGATGGAATGCCAATTGTATCATCTTTATCGACAGTTTACGGATTATTTGGTATCCCAACGAATATGATTGAAAGAGTAGAAGTGGTAAAAGGACCAGCATCTTCTCTTTACGGAACAGAAGCCATGGGAGGTATAATCAACGTGATTACTAAAGACCCAGAGCACGCAGCGAAATTAAGTGTAAATGCTTTTACAACTACTTGGTTAGAAAACAACTTAGATTTAGGCGCAAGTTATAAATTAGGGAAAAAAGTAAACGGATTGTTTGGCGGTAATTACTTCAAATATGGAGAGCGAAAAGACAAGAATAACGATGGCTTTACAGATGTAACACTACAAGATAGAGTTTCGTTATTCAACAAATTCTCTTTAAAAAGACCAAACGATAAAGTAGCAAGCTTAGCACTTCGTTACGTTTATGAAGACCGTTGGGGAGGAGAAACCAATTGGCAACGCAAAAAACACAGAGGGGGAGAGGAAGTATATGCAGAAAGCATATTTACCAATCGCTTTGAAGCTATTGGAATGTATCAATTGCCTACCACAGAGAATATTTATACACAATTCTCTTACATCTATCACCAACAAAACTCAATGTACGGACCAGAATCGTATGATGCAAAACAACAAGTAGCCTTTGCACAAGCATATTGGGATAAAGAAATTGGCAACCATAGTTTATTATTAGGAGCCTCTTTTAAATATACCTATTATGATGATAATACAAGAGCAACAGGTATTTACGATGAAAACGGTTTGGTTAAAAACGAGCCAGACGAAAGACCAATACCAGGAATATTTATTCAAGATGAATGGACTTTAAATAAGAAGAACAAAGTATTATTAGGATACCGTTTTGACTACGACAAAAATCACCATGCAATACACTCTCCTCGTTTAGGATATAAATACACACCAAGCCCAAATCACACTGTGCGTGCAAGTTTTGGAACAGGATTTCGTGTAGTAAACGTATTTACAGAAGACCACAGAGCACTTACCGGAGCAAGAGAAGTTGTTTTTGCCGAGAAGTTGGACCCAGAAAAATCTATTAATGGAAATTTAAATTACACTGTAAAAGTACCAACTGATTTCGCAGTATTCAATTTTGATATCAATGGATTCTACACATATTTCACCAATAAAATAGACGCAGATACAGATACTGACCAAACAAAAATCATCTATGCCAATTTAGATGGGCATGCGATTTCTCAAGGAGTATCATTAAATATTGATGTCGCTTTTGACTTTCCATTGAAGTTAATGGCAGGGGCAACTTATATGGATGTTTATAGAAAAGAAGATGGAGAGCACAATCAAATTTACCATGCACCAAAATGGTCTGGAAATATAATTGCAAGCTATAATTTCGGAAGTGGATTTAGCGCTGATTTAACAGCAGATTGGAAAGGACCGATGCGATTGCCAAGAGTAGAGGACGATTACAGACCAGAATATTCTCCATGGACAATGTTAGCAAACGTTCAAGTTACTAAGAAATTCAATAATGGAATTGAACTATATGGAGGAGTAAAGAATTTATTCAATACACTACCTAAAGAAGATGCAATTGCGCGTTGGTGGGACCCATTTGGAGAACCAGGAAACGGTGTAGCACCACCTCCAGGACGCACAGATGTAATCTTTGAACCAAATGATTACAGTTACACACCACTTCAGGGAATCCGTGGATTTTTCGGTGTGAGATATAATATATTTTAAATATTGCTTGAGTTAGTTATAATCGCAATTTAAAAATGAGAAGTTACTTTTTTTTTATGTTAGTGTTTTTCCTTGGGTTTGCTTGTTTGGCACAACCCAAGGAAACTACTTTTGAACAATTACAAACTCTTATTAAAGAGAATCCAAAGCCAGTAGTTGTGTTTTTACATACAGATTGGTGTAGCTATTGTGCTTTAATGGAACGAAAAACGTTCAATGATATTAATATAATCAAAAAGCTCAACGAAGACTTTTACTTTATTTCCTTTAATGCAGAATCAACAGAAGATATTGTTTTCAACAATCATCTTTTTAAGTTTAAGAAAAAAGGGCTTAAATCAGGAGAACACGAGCTTGCTATTGCCTTAGGAGAGCAAGGGAGTTTTCCGGCCATAGTGATTCTCAATCCTAAATTAGAAATTGTGTACCAACATTTTTCTTATTTAAAGCCAACTCAATTACTGGAAATATTGAAATTAACGAACTAATTTTTCTGTTACTATACTCCGAAAGAGCCTTATAACATCTTATGTTATAGGGCTTTTTTAATTTTATTTTACTGTATAACTAAAAAAATAGTTTGTAAACTAAAATATTAGTTATATGTTTGGCGTATAGAAAACGGAATTATGGAAAAACTGACCAACAAAGAAGAAGAGATTATGAGAATCCTTTGGAAAATAGAAAAAGGATTTGTCAATGATATATTAGAGCATGTGGCAGAACCGAAACCACACTATAATACAATGTCCACATTTATTAGAATATTAGTAGATAAAGGCGTTGTTGGTTATAAGGCTTATGGAAAATCACATCAATATTATCCGATAGTGCAGATGGAAGAATATCGCAAGATGTTTATGGAAGACACGATGGAGAAGTATTTTGATAACTCATTCAGTAATCTTGTCAATTTCTTTGTCAAAGACAAGAAAGTTAGTAAAGAAGAATTAGATGAAATAATGGCAATCATCGAGAAGAGCAAAAAATAATCCAACCAAACTATATATTGCTTATGACGACTACCTTAATATATATACTAAAAGTAAACGCACTCTTATCGATTGTTTACTTATTTTATTTTTTGTTTTTGAGAAAGGAGACTTTTGTCAAAAATAATAGACTCTATTTCTTAATAGGGATATTGACCAGTTTTCTGTTGCCACTTCTAACATATACCAAAACGATTTATGTAGAACGTGAGCCAATAAATCTGTCTACTCTATTATTAACAGAAGCAAACGAAGACCAAATAGTAAGCACTTCTAATATTTGGTCAGCGATGTCTGTTGAAAACCAGTTGATTACTGTTTATTTGATTATTACACTACTTTTTTTAGTTCGACTCATAACTAAAAGTTATAGGTTACTGAAGCACATTAATCAATTAAAGGGTAGTTCTCTCGGTAACAACATATTAGTGGATGTGCAATCAGCCGAAGCATATTCTTTTTGGAAATGGATAGTGTTGCCCAAAAACTATACTACAATAGAACAGGTTAATCTAATTGTAGAGCACGAGCAAATTCACGTTAATCAAAAGCATAGTATTGACATCTTATTAATAGAATTTGTAAAAGGTGTCTTTTGGTTTAATCCAATACTAATATTACTGCAAAAAGCTATAAACCTAAACTTAGAATACATCGTTGATGACGAAATGAGCAAGCGAGTTGATATTTATGACTATCAAATGGCCTTGGTTCAGTTTGAATATGGTAAAAACAAACCGATGACAATGGTCAACTCTTTTTCTACTTCTGATTTAAAGAAACGTGTATTGATGTTAAATACCCAAAAATCAACAATTATGAAAAAATTAAAATTTGTAATGATTACACCTGTAGTAGCAGGTTTTTTCTTTCTCTTTCAAGTGAATGTAAAAGCAGAAACATTAGACACTGTTTCTTCTAAAACAATGGAATCTTTTTTGGAGGATTCTGCTACTGATAAAGTATTAGCTAATAACGAAGAAGATGCAACAAGAGAAGGCAAGAAAAATAAAACGTTGAAAACAGTAGCTACCTCTGAAACTCAAGATAAGCTTAAACAAGATAAACGCAATGCTGATATTTTAGAAATTGAAGCAATTAAATCAAATGCAGATCAGATTAAAGAAGAGGCTGATCGTATTCATAGTGAATTAAAAGAGAAAAGAGACAATCACCTAAAAGAAATAAAGGAAAAACAAAGAGAGCTGAGAGAAGATAGACAAAAACAGCTTGAACAAAGAAGAAACGAAATTTCAGCGGAAACTAAAGCTCGTAATGAAAAGCTTAAAACAGAAAGTGATAAAAGACGCGTATTAAATGAAGAAAGGTTAAAGCAATTTGAAAGTGAAAAGGGAAAGAGAAAAGCTAAAAAAAGAGAACAAGAGCTTGAGAACACACTTTTTATGTATGATGGTAAACAATATACAAAAGAGGAATTTTATGCTTTAAATATTTCGCCAACTGACATACAAACGGTGAGTTTCTATAAAAAATCAGATGCAGCAGCTAAGTTTGATACACCATCAGATAAGAAAGTAATTGAGATTTCAACTACTAAATCTATAAAGGAAATGAAAAACAATGGTGAGCTGACGAAGTTCACGGTTACTACTTCAAAACAATCAAAAAGCGATTTTGAAGGAGTGATATTTGTTGATGGGAAAAAGATTAGCAAGCAAGAAATGAATGATATTGATGCTGACAAAATAGAATCAATGTCTGTTTTAAAGGGAGCAAACGCAATTGAAAAATATGGAAGTGAAGGAGCTAATGGGGTTATAGAGATTGTCTTAAAAAAGTAGATATCAAATTGAATTAGTTAGCAAGTGCTTTTGGGAAACCAGAAGCACTTTTTTTATGCCTTAATTTTAGCTTTATCCAAAGTAACACCAATTAAAATATAATAAGTGCTACCAATTCCCAAACTGTATAGTTGAAAATAGGATTATGGAAAATAACTGTACAGCTATAGTAGGATTATTGCAGTTTTATTGTGGATGCTCCCATAGTGGATATAAAATGTTCTCATAGTGCTATCGTATAATTACCATAGTTTTTATGGCAGCATTATGGGAGCACTATGGGAGCACTATGGTATCACTCTGAATCTAACAGCCAGAAAATAGCCCCAAAATAATTGATAATTACTTTTTGAATAGCCTGAAAACCCTTTAAATAAAAGGGGTTGGTGTTTTTATTAGAGAAAATGTTAGAGAAAAAAATAGTGAGAGAAGATGCTTATGGTAAAAAGCACTAAAAAAGATAGAGCAAAAGTACTTAATTAGGAATTTGAGTTAAGTTTCCTTCTTGTAGTTTATATTGTATTGTACATACTTTTGCTAACAAATCATGGTAGTGATCAGCAATGATAATACACTTGTTTTTCGACTTTTCTTGAATGATACCAATAAGTTGTTCTTGCATGATTGGAGATATTGCAGCAAAAGGTTCATCTAATAGACAGAAAGGTTGAGGCAAGTTTAGCACATAGAGCGTTTGTAGGAATTGTTGTTCTCCTGTAGAAAGCTCGTTTATCTTAGTGTTTAATTGATTTTGAAATATAGTATTAGACAACTGCTGTGTGTTTAATATATCTTTAATCCTGATACTTGGTGGAAACATGAGAAACTGTGGCTTGTAAGCGAAGTACTTATTCAGTTTATGTCTGTTCAAAATGACTTTATTGTCAATTCGAATGAATATTTGAGTTGCTTTAATCGCACCAAACAAAATATTTAGCAAAGTAGATTTGCCCGTACCGTTGCTTCCCATTATACCTATAATATCAGATGTTTTTGCAGACAAACAAATACCTTGTAATAGACTGCGGTTGTCTATTTGATGAATTAAACTGTCAAGTTGAAATTGATGTACCATATTAAAAAGACTTCATAAATAATCGAATGCAAGCAATTGCTATTAAAGACAAAAAGTAGAACAAGCAAAGTACCAAGATGATATTTACTTTATTGTTTCTCCAAAAGAATAGTTCTTGTTTTTTAAAGGATAAGAAATACACGAGATAAAGCGCTATTGCTAAGATAGGAATAAAAGCAGTAAGGGCTTTATCCAATGAGAAGCTTAGTAGAATACTTATTAGAATAATAGGAAAAGCATAAAGTTTTAAAAGTAATCGGAGGTTTCTATTTTTCATTATTATCACAAGTATTTAGAAAACAGTCGGATTGATAGTTAGTTTTAGCATTGATTAATGAGATTATGAAGATACTAAATTATATAACTGCAAAATCTTTAATAACATATTGTTAGAATTAATCGTAAAAGTATTCTTTAGGAGTGTCTATTTAAGAGTTTTAAGTATATTTGCCTCTAAACTAATAACATCAATATGGATTTCAGTACAATTATTAAGCAAGCACACTCAGGAGTAGCGTATTTAGCGCTTATCTTCTTATTAATCGTAGTAATCAATGCTTTCGCTGGATTAGCAGGAAAAAAAGAGTTTACAGAAAAAGACCGTAAATTAGGTTTATTCGGATTAATCTTCACTCATATTCAATTACTATTAGGGTTGATACTATATTTTGTTTCACCAATGGTACAAAGTTTTGGTGTAGCGATGAAAGATTCAACATTGAGATTATACGCTTTAGAGCACCCATTGATCAATATTATTGCAATTGTATTAATTACAATCGGATGGTCTAAACACAAAAAAGCGGCTGACAGCAATGCTAAGTTCAAAAAGTTCGCAATTTTCTATGCATTAGGATTAGTCTTGATTTTATCGAGAATTCCATGGAGTGCTTGGTTACCAAGTATTTTCGCATAATTAGAACTTATTTAAGATATATAAAAAAAGGAGTCCAATTTGGACTCCTTTTTTTTGTGGTATGCTTCTTGCAAAACATTGTCAGCCACAATCGCAAAGTAATGAAAACATATCAATATATATTCGCAGTTTTAGTAATCGTATTCCTTTCAAGTTTTGGAGGGATAACTAACATTGTAAAAGGAAGTGTAAAGACGCCAATCGTTTCTGTGATTACGACTGATAGCTTACCAAGTATAAGTGATTCTATTATTGACAAAGAAGAACCTGAAGAAGAAGTAGAGTTAGTATCTGACGATACACAAGCCTCATACTATCACGATAAATTTACTGGAAGAAAGACTGCAAGTGGACAAGTATTTGACAATAGTAAATACACTGCAGCTCATAAAACACTGCCGTTTGGGACTAAGGTTAAGGTAACTAACTTAAAGAACAAACGCTTTGTGATCTTAACAATTACTGATAGAGGTCCTTTCGTAAAAGGAAGAGGGATTGATATCTCTAAGAAAGCATTTCACGATTTGACAGATAACCATGCAAGAGGGGTACTTGATGTGAAGATTGAGAAAATTCTTGAAGGTGATGAGTAATATTAAAAGGGTAGTAAACTGTATTTGTTTATTGATTTTTGTCTCTTTCTGTGTAAGTTGTTCTACAGGAAAAGGAGTTTCAAAAAACTCAAAAAAGGAGTATAAAACAAATGTTGTAGCCAGTTATTACCACAAAAAGTTCAACGGAAAGCGTACCGCAAGTGGGGAAAAATTCCACAATTCGAGGATGACAGCCGCACATAAGACACTTCCATTTAATACTGTTGTGAAAGTAACCAACAGAAAAAACAATAAATCTGTCAAAGTTAAAATCAATGACAGAGGCCCTTTCGTAAAAGGGCGTGAAATAGATCTATCTAAAAAGGCTTTTATGAAAATATCAGATAGCAAAAAAGATGGTTTATTGCATGTAGATATCAAAGTGTTGAAATAGTTTATTTCCACTTCTTATATGGATTTCTGGCAATGTATGAGTTGTAATACTCTATTTGACCAGTTACTTCCTCTCCCAACCAATTTGGTTTAGCAAAAGCTTCATTTTCATCTTTCAGCTCAATTTCTGCTATAATCAACCCTTCATTTTCCCCGTGAAAAACGTCGATTTCAAATTCGTGTTCTCCTTGTTTTACAAGATATCGAGTTTTAGAAATGACAAAATCTTCGCATAGTTCTAACAATTGCGTGGCTTCTTTGTAGTCTATTTTATTTTCCCATTCAAAACGCGTTGTACCAGAAGAATTACTCTTACCTTTAACTGTGATATAAGCATCGTTATTTTTCAATCTAATTCTAACTGTTCGCTCTGGAGAAGAGTTTAAATAACCTTGTGTTATTTTGTTAGAACTGTGAGATTCATTGATGAAATTTAGAGAGTTAACCAGAAATTTTCTTTCTATTTCTACCATGATTATAAGAATATAATGTATTTTTATACCAAAATAAGCGAATTTATATTACTAACTATTATAAAAGTTGAAATTTTTTACAAATGAAATTAAGACATATGTTACAATCTCCTCAAGGAGTTGAAGAATTGTTTAATAAGTATGTGATTGACGGGAAGGTATATGCAACAGATGATTTACTTTTTATAGTTGATTTAGTACACATTTTTAGACCGAATAATATAAAGAAAATAAATAGAGTGTCGATTGATGCTTTATTAGCATATTTAAAAACACATGAAGTAGAGAAGTTAGCTTTAACGAATTATCTGAAAGAGCTATTAGCGAATCGTCATTTTAGTAGAATGGTTTCTGACGCCGGAATACTACAAGATTCTGAGTTTTTTAGAGAAGTTAAAAAGCGTTTATGGGCAAAAGTATTACCATATCAGCCTGAAAAAGATACTTACGAGTATGTACTAAATCAGGTTTTCTATAAACATTCGGATGCGGAATGGGTTGATTTAATCCCAAAAGAGCAATTGCTTGATTTGTTTCAACAATTAAATTTTGATGATATTTTTACTGATAATAAAGAGGGTTCTGCGTTGAGCGAATTGATGAACTCTATTGATATTATTACTCAGCGTATGAGTGGTAGAGCAATGGAGAGTTATATCATCAATATGGTACCAGAGTACTCTCATTTAGAAAGTCCGTTTAGAGCATTAGAGCAGGAGTTTTCTGTGATTATGCAAAGTATCCAAAATGGAGATATTGAGTTCTTATATGAAAGTGATATTAACTACAAACAGATTGTGATTTTGCACAAGCAGTGTCAGGAGTTTGTAAACCAAGCGTTCAAAAACAGTTCTAAATACGGTATTTCTATTAGAGTAAATCAAAGTTTGCTTCGTTTGCGTCAGCAGTTAGCAAGGGTTTATTTATTGATTTCTCTATTGGTAATTAAAGAAGATAGTCAGGAATTAAAACAGAAGAATACAATTGATTTAGCTTTAAAATTGATTGAGTACAACTGCTATAAATATAACGTAACAGGACTTATCAAGGAGAGTACACAGTTGATTTCTTATGAGATTACACAACATACTGCTAAAACGGGAGAACACTATATTACCAATAGTGGGAAAGAGTATTGGCATATGTTTAGAGGGTCGATGGGAGCTGGTATTGTGGTAGGTTTCTTGTGTATTTTTAAAGTGTTTGCTCACCATGCAAATGTAAGTGCATTTGGAGAGGCGATGTTATACAGTTTAAACTATGCGTTTGGTTTCTGCTTGATTTATCTATTAGGATTTACTTTAGCGACCAAACAACCAGCGATGACTGCTGCTACCATTATTAAAGCAATTGAGGATGGACGCAAACAACATATTGATAGTGTAGAGAAACACGTTGGCTTTGCTAAGCTATTTGCAAGGTTGTTTAGGTCACAGTTTATTGCGTTTATAGGAAACGTTATTTTAGCATTCCCAGTAGCGTTATTATTAATCTGGGGTATAGATATGCTTTTTGATGTAAATATAACTGCTGATGGTTGGGATAAGATGCTAATTGATGCAGATCCTATTAAATCACGAGCTTTATTTCACGCAGGGATAGCAGGTATCTTCTTGTTTTTATCAGGTATTATTTCGGGTAATGTATCCAACAGAAATAAACACAATAAAGTACTTTATCGTATTCAAGAGCACCCGTGGTTAAAGAGAAACTTTGGAATTAAGAGAACAACTAAGTTTGCCAATTGGATTGATACAAAATGGCCAGGATTAGTTTCTAATATTTGGTTTGGTGTATTTATGGGTACTTGTGGTACAATAGGTGCGTTTTTAGGACTTGGAATAGATATTCGACACATTACATTCGTGAGTGGTAACATCGCATTAGGGCTTTATGGTTCTGGGTTTGATGCACCAGTAGATATGTTAGTTTGGGCATTTATAGGAATGTGGTTAATTGGATTTATGAACTTTATGGTAAGTTTTGGATTGTCATTATTCTTAGCTTTCCGTTCACGTAATATTCCTTTTAGAGAAACTAAGATTCTTGCAAAAGCAACTTGGAGACACTTTAAAAACTTTCCGATGGAATTCTTCTTACCTACAGCAAGTGGTGTAGTTGAAAATCCAAATAACTTATCAGGGAAGAATGATCCTAAAGATAAAAAAGAAGAAACACCTCATACTTAATAAAAGAAGTATAGAAGATATATAAACAAGAAAAGGATGCTAATTAGCATCCTTTTCTTGTTTATATATCTTCTATACTTCTTTTATTAAGTATGAGGTGTTTC
>JASLGC010000068.1 GCA_030150335.1 Flavobacterium sp. | reverse complement strand
TGGTGCATTATTAGTAGATGTGCGTACACAAGGGGAATTTAACGACGGTTCTGTAACAGGAGCAATCAATATTCCGTTAGACTCTTTAGAAAGACAATTAAACAAATTGCCAAAAGACAAAGCGATAGTAGTATTCTGCCGTAGTGGAATGCGCAGTGGACAAGCAAAGCAAGTATTGAACAACAACGGATATGAGCAAGTAATCAATGGTGGTTCTTGGCAGAATGTAGCGAAAAGCGTAAACAAATAAGCGATGAACAATTTTTGGGACGAACGCTATAAAGAGGCAACGTATGTGTATGGCACAGAGCCAAACCGCTTTTTCGAACAAGTAATAAACGAACTTCCACAAGTGGGAACAGTTTTATTAGCAGCAGAAGGAGAAGGGCGTAATGCCGTGTTTGCAGCACAAAAAGGGTGGACTGTTTCTGCCTTTGACATGAGTGTAGAAGGACAGAAAAAAGCACTTCAATTAGCACAAGATAATGAGGTAGAGATAAACTACTTGGTATCAACCGTAAAGGAAATAGACCTTGACAGACGTGAGTTTGATGCGCTTGGATTAATCTATGCTCATTTTCCTGAAGAATACAGACGCATGTATCACCGCAAGTTAGCACAAGCAGTGAAAAAGGGAGGTAAGCTGATTTTAGAAGGCTTTAGCAAAGCACATAAAGCGATGCAAGAGAAGAATCCAAATGTAGGAGGACCAGGACAGGTATCTATGCTTTTTGACCTTGCTGAATTAAAAGAAGATTTTAAAGACTTCACATTCACTTTAGCAGAAGAACAAGACGTTCAGCTACAAGAAGGCAAGTTTCACATTGGAGAAGCTGCCGTTATCCGATTAGTCGGTACAAAACTATAGTCCATATAGAATAAAATGAAAAAATCCTTTTAGAGCTTTATCTAAAAGGATTTTTATATTTTAAATTATATAGTGATAAATTTACAGGTTTTTTATTCCTTTATTAATGATTAGCATAGGTGTAAGTCTTGCCGTTTTATCAAAGGAGATTGAAATTGTTGCGGTATTAGATCTAAATTCTTCAGTACTAATATCACTTCCTCCTACCTCAATTTTATTTTTTTTATTCTTGATGTTGTAATGCAGTTTATAGTCTGTGATATTTTGATCAAAGGAATCTACAGGAACATAAGAAATTTCACCATTTGCTGGGTTGTAAGTAAATGTACCAATTTTAGGATCTTCGATTTTAAAAGGGTCATCGTTTTTTTTATAAGTATTTGATTCTGTATCGAAATATTGAAATTGAAAACTTTCTAAGTCAATATAGTTAAATGATTGACTAGGAGGGTTGTAAGGGCTGTAAATGTTGTGGTTAAATCCATAATCATTTAATAAAGGATTAATCGAGGAACTTATAGAAATAGGAATAGTAAAAAAGTCATCAAGAGTAACAGGAGAATAAGGTAAACTCAAAAAAATTTCTTTAATTGATTGTTTTGCTGTTGCCCATCCAGTTGAAGCTGTAAAAGCCATTTTTAATTTTTCAGGTATTTGAATAGGCATTTCAGCTATACTTGACGTAGTTGACGAAGTTCTTTCATTATATTTAATGGTACCATCTGTTGGGAAAAAGTAATTTTTTATTACGTTGGCTGTAATTGAACCATGTTTTACGTCTAGTGAAATAAAAAATCCTTTGCGATTTGATATTAAATCTGTTCCTGGGATTAGGGCTATTTTAGCTTTTCTAGTATTATTTTTTTCATTAGAACTATTTGTTGTGTTAAGTGTAAAAAAACCACCTGAAATAGCCATGTTTGTTCGTCTGATTGATCCATTTGTGATATTTAAGAAATAGTTTTCTAAATTAGATGTACCAACAGAAAAAAGTACAGGGTATCCTCCTTTTGGGTTTGCCGGATTATAAGGACCTCTAAGTGAAATATAGTTTCCTAAGCCTCCTGTAGTCATACCATTAAACCAAGATGTAGCTCTGTTTTGGATTGCTTTGTAATTTCCATGTAAATCAAACCCCAAGCCTAAGAAACCTTTAGAGAATCCAGGTGTTGTTGCAGTTGCGGAAGTATTAAGAGGAGAATAACCTAAACCTCCTCCTACAGCTCCTAAAGTAGGATTTTCTACATCGCTATCAAAAAGGACTAATGCAAATCCATCACCATATTTGTTTTCTAAACGTTCTCCTCCTTCAATAGAATATTCAAATTCAATTATAAATCCTTTATCTGTTGTAAAAGTTAAATCTTCAACAGTATCAGTAACTCCTTTTTTTAAATATCTTAGAATAATTCCTGATTTTTGATCCCTTTTCTTTTCTGTAAGAACTACACCATTAACACTACTAAATGATAAATTACTGCTACCTTCAATCTTTTTGAATAGACTTTCACTTTGTGCTGAATTATAATAAGGAAATTGTGCGTATATTATTTGACAAATAACACTCAGGGCTAGTGCAAATAGATATTTTTTATTTAATAAATGCGTCATTGTTATATTTAAATTAAAAAGTTGTACTGCCATTTACCATAATAACATTGTTACATTTTTTTTCTATTTTAATAGAAATTGTACCAGGTTCAGACCTAAATAATTCACTACCTAAGTTGATGTTATTTTTGATAGTAGGTTTGTTTTTTATATCAAAGTAAATTTGATCGATAACACTGGCAGTATTTATATTGTTTTTATTAGGGTAGAATGTTATTTCGCCTTTTTTAGGGTCGTATTTATAACTTCCATAGGAAGTAGTAACTGAAAAAGGATCATTGCTATCTACATATTGATTATTAATTAGTTCTTTAAATCTAAAACTATATAAGTCTATGTTTTCACTTGTTCCTTGAGATTCTATATTGT
>JASLGC010000035.1 GCA_030150335.1 Flavobacterium sp. | reverse complement strand
AAGAGACTAAAGAAGCTGCTAACGAAGCTAAAAAGTCATTGAAAAATGCTGCTGACGCTTTCAAAAAGTAATCAGTTTACACCTTATAAATTAAAGGAGCTATTTTTAGCTCCTTTTTTTTTGCTTTAACTTTAATATATTTACCAAATACAAAAGGTGAGAACCAAGAAATAAGTATATCTAATTTTAAGAGAAAGAAGTTAATAACTCCATCTATCTATATCCCAAATAAACGAGTTATTCGATCAATTTCCATTCCTTTTATCTCTATCAAAAAAACATACCATACTCATTATCAATAGTTAAATAGTTTTATTTTATTCTAATTCCGTCAAATTACAAATCAAATTGAGTAATTTTACTATAACAAAAAAGATAAAAACTATGAAAACAAATATTGGAATTACGGAAGAAGCTCGTCAAAAAATAACAACAATCTTATCACATTTAGTTGCTGACGAATTTGTCTTGTTTACTAAAACAAGAAATGCACATTATAATGTAGAAGGTATTGACTTCCACGCAATGCATTTATTCTTTGAATCACAATATGATGAATTAGAGGAGAAAATAGATGCTGTAGCTGAAAGAATACGTCATTTAGGACATTATGCTCCTTCTTCATTAAAAGACTATCTTAGATTAACTCATCTAACAGAAGAAAGAGATAACAAAGGAAATGATAGCGCCTCTTGGATTAAAGACTTAACAAAAGACCACGAAGCGATTATCATTTACATCCGTCAAAACATTGAAACAATTGAGGAATTGAATGATGCAGGAACAGCGGACTTTTTAATTGGATTAATGGAAGAGCACGAAAAAGCAGCTTGGATGCTACGTGCACACATTAAATAAATAGAAAGCTAAATTTAAAAAATAAACGACTTGTCTATTCATAGGCAAGTCGTTTACTTTATACCTACTTTAATAAAGTGTAGTATATTTACAAATCACAAACACCACAGTATAATGAAAAAATTTATAACTATGGCCTTGTTAGCCTTAGTTGGAGTAGCATGTTCAAATAAAGAACAATCAGAAGAAGCAAGAGCGGAAGCTTTTCAAAAAAACCTAAACAAAGAGTTTAGTGATGTTAAAACTTCTCCGCTGCCAAAAGATGCGTTAAAGAAATTTAAAACACTTGACTACTTTCCAATTTCAGAAGACTTTGTTATAGAAGGAACATTAGTAAGAACTCCTGATGAAAAACCTTTTGAAATGCCTACCACAACACATCGTAAGCCTATTTATGTGAAATTCGGAGAAATAGCTTTCTCTCTAAATAACAAAGAGTTTAAACTTGATGTTTTTCAAGATGTAACTTTGCGCGAGAAGAAAGAATACGCGAAACATTTATTCTTGCCTTTTACTGATTTGACTTCTGGCGTTACTTCTTATGGAGGTGGAAGATATATTGATTTAGAAATTCCTGAAGATGATAAAATAATCGTAAACTTTAACTTAGCTTATAACCCTTACTGTGTTTATAACCCTAAGTTTTCTTGTCCTATTCCACCAGAACAAAATTTCATTGAAGCAGACATCAATGCAGGTGTCAAAGACTACAAATACGAATAAAAAAAGCCGAGTTGATTAACTCGGCTTTTTCATTTATAGTAAAAACTATTTCTTATTTCAATTTCTTAATCCCCATACTATACAATGTGAATGCTTGTAAATCTACATTTTCTTGTATTTGTTGAGCGATTGATTTACCAGCTCCGTGACCTGCATTTGTTTCAATACGAATCAACATTGGATTAGTTCCTTTGTTTTTCTCTTGTAACGTAGCAGCAAACTTAAAGCTATGTGCAGGTACTACTCTATCATCATGATCTCCAGTAGTAACCATAGTTGCAGGATAAGCAATCTCTTTTACATTGTGAACAGGTGAATAACCTTTTAAGTACTCAAACATTTCTTTGCTGTCCTCAGATGTACCATAATCATAAGCCCATCCAGCTCCAGCTGTAAATGTGTGGTAACGCAACATATCTAATACTCCAACAGCAGGTAAAGCTACCTTCATAAGGTCAGGGCGTTGCGTCATCGTAGCACCAACTAATAATCCACCATTTGATCCACCTTTAATTGCAAGGAAATCAGAAGAAGTATATTTGTTGTCAATTAAGTATTGACCAGCAGCAATAAAGTCATCAAATACATTTTGTTTCTGCATTTTAGTACCTGCTACGTGCCACTCTTTACCATACTCTCCACCCCCTCTTAAATTAGGAACAGCATAAATACCTCCGTTCTCTAACCAAATAGCATTAGCGATGCTAAAAGAAGGCGTTAAACTAATATTGAATCCACCATAAGCATAAAGCATAGTTGGGTTCTTACCATTTAATTCAATTCCTTTTTTATGCGTAATAATCATAGGAACCTTAGTACCATCTTTAGAAGTATAAAATACTTGCTTAGACTCATATTGAGATGAATCAAACTTAACCTTAGGTTGTTCATATACTTTAGACGAACCATCTTTCGGATCAAAAGCATAGATAGTTCCCGGAGTGATATAGTTTGTAAAAGAATAGTACAATGTCGTATCTTCTTTTTTACCACCAAAACCACCTACAGTACCAATACCAGGTAACTCTACTACTCTAACTTCTTTTCCAGTGTAGTCATATTGTTTAACGACAGACACAGCATCTTGTAAGTAATTAGCAAAGATATATCCTGCTCCTTTTGTTGGAGTTAATACATTTTTAGTTTCAGCAATAAAGTCAACCCAATTCGCTTGACCTGCATTATTAGCATCAACTGTTACAACACGAGTATTTGGCGCTTTGTAATCAGTAGCGATAAATAACTTACCATCTTTACTATCTAACACAGCACTGCTACTATCAAAGTTATTAACAATATTAATAATTGGACTATTCGCTTTAGTTAGGTCTTTAATGTACAACTCATTTCCGTAAGTAGAATTTGCAGCTGTAATAACTAAGAACTTATTATCACCTGTAACATATCCACCTACATATCTTCTCTTTTGATCTTTACCAAAAATAAGGGCATCCTCTTTTTGAGCAGTACCTAACTTGTGGTAGTATAATTTATGTTGATCAGTTTTAGCAGACAATTCACTTCCTTCTGGTTTGTCATAACTTGAGTAATAAAACCCTTCATCACCAAACCAAGAAACACCACTAAACTTTACGTCAACAAGCGTATCTCCAATTACTTGTTTTGTTTCAGCATCCAAAACAATAATCTTTCTCCAGTCACTTCCTCCTTCTGAAATAGCGTAAGCTACTTTAGAACCATCTTCTGAAAAGTCAACACTTCCTAAAGAAGTAGTACCATCCTTTGAAAACTGATTAGGGTCTAAGAATACCTCTTCCTTCCCTGCCTCATCTTTTCTATATAAGATAGACTGGTTTTGCAATCCGTCATTTTTAAAGAAATAAGTATAGTTTCCTTCTTTAAAAGGTGCACCGATTTTCTCATAGTTCCACGCCTCTTCCATTTGCTTTTTCAATGCATCACGGAAAGGGATTTTAGAAAGATAATCATACGTAACCTCATTCTCTGCTTTCACCCAAGCTGCAGTTTCTTCAGAACGATCATCTTCTAACCAACGGTAAGGATCAGCAACATCAACTCCAAAGTAAGTATCTACCACTTCACCTTTGTTTGTATCAGGATATTTCAATGCCTCAGCAGTTGAACTATCTCCTTGTTTACACGATATAACGATTGTTGCAACAAGCAGTGTCATAAATGTTTTTCTCATAAAAAAATAGGGTAATAATTAGTTTAAAACAAATATAATTAAATATAGATAGGAAACCATATTAACTATATCACTACAAAAGCAAAAAGCAAGGAAACCCCTGCTTTTTGTTGTATTTATTAATGATTGTGATCATGATCTTCATCCTCGTGGTCATGGTCGTGATCATGTCCTCCTTCACCTTCTCCAGGACCTACAATTTCGATGCTTCTAAACACCATTGATTGGTTACCCGCTTTATCAAGAACCTGAACCATGAAGTGATAAGAACCGCGCTTTGCATCCGCAGGAATCACTATTTCATGATGATGAACGTGAGCATTTCTTTGCCCAAAAATATCATCCCACACATGTTGATACTTAAATGGTGTACGCAACTCATTCTCTTGATCATGGTCATGATCGTGATCATCGTGCAAAACTACAATTGAATGCGTATGGTTTTCACCACCGTGTTCATGTCCATCAAAGTTACCGTGAATATCTACTTTGTACGAACCTAATGCCTCGTTGTCTGAAAGCTCCATATCAAAGTGGATATCCTTTCCAGCTTCAAGCCTTGCTCCTTCTGCAGGTGCATTTAATATTACTACTGGTTTTTCTGTATCTATACCGTCATCGCCAGTAGTACAAGAACTAAAACCTACAACACTTAAAATTGATAAAACGAATATATTTTTTATTGATTTCATTATTTTATTTTTTTACTATTAAACTTTTCTTCATTGATATAATTGAGTTTCCTAAATACACAATGTACTTGGAGGTCCTCTTAACCAATAAAAATTAATAGCATTTTGCAGGGTAACACATTCCCTAAAAGCTATCTTTTCAAAATACTTTTGTACTTGAAAAGGTTCCCAATTGACAATGTCTAAGGCAAGAGCAGATGAAATTTTAAACAAATATTGTTCACAATAATGAACCTTATCTGCATTTACCCATTCTGTCTTATTAGTTCTAACACCAAATTGATGTTCTATGATGACATAGTGTAAAAGATTGCTTACATGTGGCACTATAAAAACCACATACATGAAGGCAAACCAAATTACACTTCTGCTTTTTTGCTTCACTAAAACGGTATCTGAATCATCAATTGAATAGACCTACCTAATTCCGGAATTTCTAACGGACGATAAAAGCTCATGTGATTTAATATCTTAGTATCGAAGATATTCGTAGCAGTTAAACTTGCCTTTGCTTCAAACTTACCAAATAACAATGTAGAAGAAATACCTGCTCCAAAACTTTCCGAACTTGGCGTAATAGCCTCTCCTTGTGCAATGCGTTCTTGCTTAGCAAACCATTTACCATTAATATGAACCTCTGGTTGTTTTAAAAACTTCCAATCGTTAAAGGCATATTTTAACTCTCCATAGAAGTTCATTGGTGGAGAAAAAGGCAATGGATAATCCCCTTTTTTACCATTAGATAACTGACGATTGTAAATATATTCAAACACACCTTCAAACGTAAAGTTCTTCAAGAACTGTTTTTCAACCTTCCATTCAAATCCAGTAATTAACGCTTTAGACTGTGAGTACTGATAAATCTGTCCACTGTCTGGCAGTACAGAAAAAGTACCCATCGGTCTTAAGAATATATAATTTGTAAAATAATATACATACGGACTTACAGAAGTATTAAACCCTTCTGTTTCAAAACTTGCTCTAAAATCAAAAGCAACACCTTGCTCTGGCTTTAAGTTTGCGAATCCTTTTTCATGTCTAAATGCCCCATGGTGCACACCATTTGAAGCCAGCTCAATTGCTGTTGGAAATCTAAAGTTAGTTCCAAATGTACTCGCTAATTGAATCTTTGGAGTAAGCTCATACTTCGCCCCTATCATTCCATTAAAACTTGAAAAGTTTTTATCCAACTTACTACTGCGTTGTGCATAACTCGAAGCAAAACTTTCCGAGTGTCCTAAATCAACTAAATAATCATACAACACCTCATCATAAAAAGGCTTTACGTGTATCTCAGCATAGTCAACTCTCGCCCCTGCTTCCCAAGTCAATCGGTCATTCACAAAATGCTCGTGCATAGCAAAAGCCCCAATTCCAAAGCGGTTAAACTTAGGCAACAAGAACCCGTATCCGTCAATCACATTGTTTTGATAATTATATTGAACACCAATTGTTGACTTGTGATTATTAGGAGAAATATATTCATACTTAGCAGAAGCATCAAACGTGTTCAATGTAAACTGCAACTCTAAATCAGGATTAGTAACCGGAGCTACTTGGTCTTCAAAGTGAGTATGGAATTTACTCATCTCTTGACGCTTATTATTCTGATAAGCCAATACAAAACTCAACTTCTCTCTGTCAGACAAATTCAAAGTTGACGTATTAACCACCTTAAAGTGGTTTACACTTTGATTAGGCAATTCTATATTTCTATGGTTTCCATCATCTACAACAGCCGCAATATTTGGCAATCCGTGTGAGCCAGGGAAGAAACCACTTTTATCATAAACATCACTGATGCTCAAGATATTTGTGAAGTTATTAGACACATAACCAACTTGCCCATATAGCGCAAACCCTTTACCAGCCGTATTCTTCATACGTCTCCCGTAAATAGGAATAGTTGTATCCAAATAATTTATACGGTCTGTAGGAACGCGGTAATCACCGTATTCTTGTCCCGTTGCTTTAAACTTGTAGAAAAACTTATCTTCTCTTGCTTTTAACTGTACTGATGCACCATAAGAATCATTCACTGTCTTCCCAAAAACGGTAGCATTTCCAGAAAACGAATGAACTTGTGGTATCTTTTCATTGTTGATTTTAATCACCCCTCCAATTGCATCACTACCATATTCGATAGCACCAACTCCTTTGATAATCTCCACTTCCTCTGTACTAAAAGCATCAATCTCTAAACCGTGATCGGCACCCCATTGTTGTCCCTCTTGCTTAGCTCCATTCTCAGCTACAGCTACTCTATTAAATCCAAGCCCACGAATGATTGGCTTAGAAGCACCTGCACCAATTTCCATAGCATTAACACCCGGAACGGATGCTAACGTCTTAGCAAAAGAACCTGAGAAGTTCTCCACTAATTTCTCATTAGACACTTTTTCAATATTGCTGATTGTTTTCATACCAGCAGTTGAAACCACTACTTGGTCCAAAAGAGTTGAGTCCTCTTTTAAATGAAGGTGCAATGACACATCTGCCTTTACAGACAACAAAGTATCAACAGGCATATAACCTAAATACGATATTTGTAAACGATAAGTACCCTCAGATACAGGATTAGAAATAAACTTTCCTTTTAGGTCAGACATAAAAGCCTGGTCGCCAAAAGATATAGTACTCCCTACTAATGCCTCTCCATTGTAGTTAGAAACCTCCCCCTTAACTGTATAAGTTTGGGCAAAAGAAACTACTGAACACATTAGTGAAAATACAATAAATAGCATTCTCATTTGATTGCAATAATTTAATTAAACGTAAAAATACAGCACACCTAAATAGGCATACTTAAACGGAAATTAAACGATTGCAGGAGGAGCCCTTAAAGAAAAATAAACATGAGATAAAGGAGTAAATTCTAAAACAGCTAAATCCTGAACCTTTTGAGATAGTTCAAAATTTATAAAATCTACTTCCAAGATATCTGCTTGAATATATGGCGTAATAATTACGTCACAAGCAAAACACTTATCAAGCTGACTATGGTAACTCTTCAATTGAAGAACATTCCCATTGTCATTTCTTTTTTCGTGAAAGTGAGCGTGGCTGGCATGCTCTTTTTCATAAGTAACAGAAGAAAGAACGTGTTCATAACTATGTATAAACTGAAAAACAATGGTAAACATAAACGCTACCATTAACAAAATTCTTGCTATGTTCTTCTTTCTTTGCATAATGGCAAATATAGACAGAATATCTATTAGTTTAAATTTTATCTAATTTTTTTGTAAAAAGGAAGTTCTACAGAATATCTCATAAAGCCAAATCCTTTCTTACCTTTGCATTCACATAAGAATAAACAGATGAATAGTAAACTTTTAGGTAGCATATTGATAATTGCAGGGTCTTCTATTGGAGGAGGAATGCTTGCAATGCCCATTACTTCAGCAGGAGTAGGTTTTTTAGGTACACTATTATTACTATTCGTTATTTGGTTTGCAATGTGCTACACTGCGTTGCTAATGGTGCGTATATACGACTTCAACCAACCAACAGATGGATTTGACACATTGACAAAGAAATATGCTGGTATGGCTGTAAACCGAATTGCAGGTCTAAGCTTAATGTTCTTAATCTACGGACTTACCGCAGCCTATATGGCAGGAGGAGGAACAATCTTAAAAACGAATATAGACCAAATATTTAGCGCAGATGTAGATAGCAGATTAGCAATACTGTGCTTTTCAATTATCTTCAGTAGTATTGTTTTAGTAGGAACACGTTGGGTAGATATATTTACCAAAGGGTTATTTACTGCAAAGCTTATCTTTCTATTCTTACTTGTTGTATTGATGACTCCTTTAATCGAAGGAATCAACTTACTAAGTATGCCATTATCACAAGGGTTAATAATAACAGCAATCCCTGCTATATTCACATCATTTGGTTTTCACGGAAGTATTCCAAGCATTGTAACCTACTTAGATGGAGATAAAAAACTACTAAAAAAGGCCTTTATTTTAGGGAGTTTACTTCCTTTAGTTATCTATTTAATTTGGCAAACAGTTGTATTAGGAAGTTTAGACCAAACTTCTTTTATGCAAATATTGAATGACAATTTAGGTTTAAAAGGGCTAATACTAAGTATTCGTGAAATGTCACAATCTTCTTCTGTAGAAACGCTATTTAGCTTTTTTGCAGCAGCAGCATTGGGTACCTCATTCTTAGGAGTAAGCATTGGTCTATACGATTATTACAAAGATTTGCTTAAAGGGAAAAAGAAACAATACATTAAACCACTTTCAGGAGCATTGACTTTCGTTCCGCCTCTAATGTTTGCTTTATTTTACCCAGAAGGATTTATTTTAGCTTTAGGATATGCCGCTATTGCCGGTGTTATTCTTGCTTTAATTATCCCAAGCATCCTGTATATAAAAGCAATGCATTATCACCAAATTAAAATTCCAATGTATCAATATGCTCTTTTGGGGATGATATTTGTATTTTCTATTATTATCGTTTATGCACAACTCATAGTTGTTCAAAACCATTAATTCTTAATATTAACCAAAAGTCAGCCAAAAAGAGTTAATAGCTTCCTCTTTCTGCTTTTATTTTGCAAGTTTCAAAAACCCTACACCTATAATTTCCTTATATTTGCCGCTTATTTTCCTTAATATGGCAAAAAAATACTTACTAATAAATACACTATTTATCTTTCTGTTTTTCAGCACAATAACAACTGCACAGGAAAATAAAAATAATACTTCCCCAGCAATTGAGCACGACTCTATTGTCGAAAAACAAAAGTTTTTTGACCGTATTGTCAGTTATTTTGAAGAAGCAAAAAAAGATAAATCTCAAAACAAATTCGACCTTTCATTTATTGGAGGGCCAAGTTATTCTGTTGATACAAAACTGGGACTTGGAATTGTCGCATCAGGTCTTTATCGTTTAGATAAAGATGATATGTCATTGAATCCATCTAACGTTTCTATTTACACCAACTTTACTACAAGTGGTTTCTTTTCTGTTGGAATTGAAAACACAACTATCTTCCCAAATGATGACTTCCGTATTTTTTACGATATGGCTTTTCAATATATGCCAAGTAAATATTTCGGGATTGGTTATGATGCAGGAAGTGAAGGACATTTTACTAAATATGACAATTACCAATTAGGCTTAAAATTTGATGTACTTCGCAAAGTATTACCAAACACGTATGTAGGTTTAACTTTCTCAGCTCAGAATATTAAAAGTAGAAACTTTGAAGACGAAAGTATGAGACCAGAAGCAAACCAGAAAAACACTGCTATTGGTGGAGGTTTCATTGCTTCTTATGATTCAAGAGACTTTATTCCGAACCCTTCACGAGGACTATACTTAAAATACGAACAAACATTTTTCCCAAAGTCATTAGGAAGTAACAAACACTTCGGACGTATTGACTTTACAGCAAGAGCATATCAAGAAGTTTGGAGAAACGGTATTCTTGCTTTTGATTTAAATGGTATATTCAACAACGGAGAAGTGCCTTGGTCTATGTTATCCCAAATTGGAGGTTCACGTCAAATGAGAGGATATTACACAGGTCAATATAGAGATAGAAAACAAATTAACTCTCAAGTTGAATTGCGTCAAAAAATCTATAACAGACATGGTATAGCTGTATGGGGTGGAGCAGGAAACGTTTTTGAAAATTTCAAAAACTTTGATTGGACACACACACTACCAGCTTATGGTATTGGATATAGATGGGAATTCAAAAACAGAGTAAATATTCGTTTAGATTACGGATTTGGTAAAGGTCAAAGCGGATTCTATTTTAATATTAACGAATCATTCTAGTCAACTATTATGGAAAATGAAGTAGCTAAACAAGGGCTTTTTAATAGATTTATAAACAATCCAATTGCATTGTTTTGGTTTTATATTGCAGTAAATATGGCACCAACCATATTTTTTGCCTTTACACAACCTGTTAATATCATAGGAAAATTAGTTGTTATTATTTTCCCATTGGGATTATACATGCTACTTTTTTCAACCGTAAAAAACACTGGATTTTTACAAATATTATTCTTCCCCTTGCTTTTTTTACACGCCTTTCAGATAGTACTATTCTATCTTTTTGGAGAAGATGTAATTGCAGCAGATATGTTTTTAAACGTAGCTACTACAAACACTTCTGAAATCAACGAACTGTTAGGTAGTCTAATTCCTTCCATCTTATTAGTATGTGCATTATACATCCCACCTACGGTATTTGCCATATTACAATGGAAACGCAAAAACTTTTTGAGCGCTACTTTTAGAAAAAGAAAGGCAATCCCTGCTTTAATCTTACTATTAGCCTCTTTGATATTATCATTCGCCAGCGAAAATAACAACACAAATACGTTTGCATTTAATCAAGATGTATATCCTGTAAATGCTGTTCA
>JASLGC010000030.1 GCA_030150335.1 Flavobacterium sp. | reverse complement strand
GTTTTTAGTAAATATTTTATCATATATAGCATGAATATTGTTTATTTAGTTTTTGGAGAGAGTATAGTAAATTATCAGCAAGTATGTTTTTCGATTTACACGGCATTAAATAAGAAAGGTAGTAATGACAAGATAATTGTTATTACAGAAGATGCTTCGTATTTTAAACATTTGGGAGACAGAGTAGAAGTGATTCTTATTCCGAAACAAACATTTAAAGAATGGGCTTCAGCATATGATTGTTATTTCCGTATTAAGATTAAAGCTTTGCAATTATTAGCTCAAAAATATCCAACAGAGCACATTTTATTTTTGGATGGTGATACTTTTGTTTACAATGATTTTTCTTCTATTAGAACGGAAATGGACAAGGGAGAAAATTTTATGCATTTGAATGAAGGAAAATTATGTGAATTGCCGACTAAGACGCATAAAAATATGTGGACTTCTTTAAAAGGAAAAGTTTTTGAAGAGGTTGCGATTGATAAGGATAGTTGTATGTGGAATTCTGGCTTGATAGGGATTTCCTCTAAAAATTTAAGATATATTGATGTTTGTTTGGAGGTGAATGATAGAATGTGTGAAACTGATGTAATTAGAAACTTGGTAGAACAATTAGCGTTTACAGTAGCTTTAAGTAAGCATGGAGCTATCAAATCAGGAGATCATGTAGTAGGACATTATTGGGGAAATAAAGAGGAGTGGAATGCTATTATTAGTAATTTTATGATGAAAGCATTTATGAAAGAATTGACAATAGACGAAGTCTTAGAAGCTGTAAAGGAAATGAAAGTAATGGAATATCCTATTTGGATTAGACATTCTAATACACAACGAAAGTTAAAGAATTTAGTGGATGGTTTTTACAAGGATAAGCGCGCTGTTTTTGTGAAATAAACCTTGATTCAATTGATAATATACAAATCCTTCTATAGGCAACTATTTTGTTGTTTGTAGAGGGATTTCTTTTTTATATTGGTAGTGTATTTTGTAAATAATTTGATACACTATTTAGTGAGAAAAGATGAGTAATAAATATATTTTAAAATGACAAATGAGGAACTTTATAAGGAGGTATTGAAGACAAGCGTTCACGTGGCAAGTCGCGAACGGACATTGTTGAAAATAGGGAATGCAGATGAGGTGGTAACTTTTTTATTGTATTATAGTTTTGAAATTCAAGACCCTATACATGTGAATGCGTGTTTGTTGTTGCAAGAAATCATGGCATTAGATCTAAATAAAATAACACCTCATTTGGACTATTTCTTACTTCATTTAGATCAAGTAACGAATGAGTCAAGCAAGCGATTGTTGAGTCGAATATGCTATTTGTTAGTTAAAAGTAAGAAAGTGGTTTTGACACCTGCTCAAGAAAGCCGAATGATAGAGTTGTCATTATTGTGGTTGGTTTCCAACTCTAAAGTAGCCACCGAATCGTTTGCTATGGATATTTTATTGTTGCTTAGTAAAAAGTTTAGAGAAGAGGTTATTTTAGCTTCTGAAATTATCGAAAACAATTATTCTGAAAAGTCAGTCGCATATCAGAATAAAGCTAAAAAGTTTTTGAAGCATGTACAGGCAATCACGTAAATATTATATTTGTTGTTAAGTATATAATTATGATTGGAAAACACATCACTTCTGCGAATCCTGAATACCGTTTGTTGTTGGCAACAGAACGTGTAGATTACCCTTTTGCTCTATTGTTGTTGGCAGATGAAACAATAGATGCGATAAATAAATATGTTGATGATTCAGCTGTATTTGTTTTGAAAGAGGGAGAAAGTGATTTGGCAGCATTTTGTTTGTATCCCATTGATGAGAATACGATAGAACTTAAAAACATCGCAGTACACGAAAGTTTACAAGGAAAAGGGATTGGTAGTCTTTTAATTTGCGAAGTTGTCTTAATTGCGAAGAAAAAGGGGTGTTCTCGTTTACTTGTTGGTACAGCCGATTGTGGTATTGACCAAATTCGCTTTTATGAACGCAATGGCTTTACAAAATGTGGAGTAAAGAAAAACTTCTTCATTGATAACTATGCCGAGCCAATTATAGAAAACGGTGTACAGTTGAAAGATATGGTGATGTTAGAGATGAATTTGTTTGAATAAAGCATCTTTATTGTTTTTTGACACCCAAATAGGCATATCGATAGATGGAAAATTAGAATTAATAAAATTAGTTTTCTTACTTTTTATTACTAAAAAACAGTAAATAAACTTAAATTTGATATAGTGTTGTTTTGGTCTCGCTTTAGTCTTGTTCGGAAAACAGGCCCTCAACCCAAGTAAACACAGGAGTTTACCGAAGGCGACCAAAACAAATCAAAAAAATGAAAAGATAAACAACTGATTAGTAGTTATTTGAGTTGTGTTGAATTATCAAAAATGAGCATTTTATATCAAAATCGTCAAAAGTGAGCAAAATATAGCAAATGCTATCATTTACTATCAAAATTATCATTGTGAAAAAACAGTCGTTGCTGAGTTTGTACGTTTGCAATGAATCCAAAAGTCTTATATGATGCAAAACGTTTATTTAGCAAGGTTTAGCCGTCAATTAGTAGTTGTTTTTACACAATCATTTAAGAAATTACAACTTGTACATTCACTTCCTTCTGGAATGCAACTACTGCCATCACTACAATCTCTTGAGGTGCATGTGGTCTTACCAGGTCTAAGAACAATCCCACCTTTGTCATACGCATTGATTAAATGAAGACTTGTAGTAGAAATATATTCATCATCAGACATAGCGCGTAAGTATAACATCCCGTTGAGGCTTTCTATGTTGATGTCATAATACTTTCGATCTACCTTTGTTGATGTTTTCATGTAGTTATTAAAGATTGCAAGCAAATCCTCTTTACTGATAAGCATATTTATATTGGCATGAGAAGAGTTTGTATCACTGGAATCATCAAAGCGCAATAAAGCAACGTCCAGGCTCGTAAATTGATTATATGACCCTGATTGTACTGCTCCGCAAGACATCATGAGCAATAGGATAAATAGTATATATATATTCTTCATTACCTCACTTGTTAGTTTGCTATAAAAATAGCTTTAACCAAGAAAGAAAAGTTATGATTTAAGTCAATAAGATGTGTTAAAAATAGAAGGGTATATAAAACAAAAAAGCCCTTGAATAATCAAGGGCTTTAGTTGTGATCCAATCAGGATTCGAACCTGAGACCTACTGCTTAGAAGGCAGTTGCTCTATCCAGCTGAGCTATTGGACCGTCCTTAAATCTCGAGGATTTAATTGTTTTGTCATGTGATGTTGAGCACTATTGTTCTCTCATTTTGACAGTGCAAATATATGTCTTTTTATTTATTACCCGCAAGAAAAAAGTAATGTTTTTTTAATAAAAAAAACAAGTGTTTGATAGGTAGTTCTTTAGCTATGCGATTTTTTTATGATTAAAATGTAAACTACCTCTCAAATCGCAATATTATTAGGAAATGAAGAATTTCACTTCTGCTTTTTTGGAGGAAATGACCAGTAAAAATGCTCTATGAAAAGAACCTTTAGTCAAATTGACTATTAGAGTTTATCTTTTTTTATGGAAAAGAGGGATGCTCATCAGGAGAAAATCTTTTTATTAAGCTAAAAACTCTGTACTTTTTGTTCGTTTACTATGAGTAAATCGTCAGCAATGAGTAGGAGGGAATTAAAAATAGGCGATAAATAACAAGTTATTTTAGAGATTGACCTTGCTCTTTTATTAGAAATGTAATGTTGCTATTCGTGTATGGTAATAAAATTAGTGATTGTGAAATCACTTTTTGTGAACTATTGTTGTCGCAAATTACGATTATACCAATTATATTTACCCAAAAAAAGTTATGCGTTTTATTATTGTTTTTATTTGCCTATTATCATTGACAACATTTGCTCAGCCCAAAGCTATTTTAGATAAGACTACTTATCAGTTTTGGTTAAATGAGCCAAAGGTAGTTCAAGACAAGAATCCTTTGATTATTTCATTACACGGTAGAAGTTTGTCGGGAACTAATATTGATAGGGTAAAGCGATATGGAGCTTTGAAAGGAATTGAGAAAGGATTGGATATTCCGGCTTATTTGGTAGCTCCGCAATTGCCGTCTGGTCCGTGGAATGCGGATAAGATTGATGAGATTGTAAGTTATATGATTGCGAATTATAATATAGATGAGAGCCGTATTTATGTTACGGGAATGAGTTTGGGGGCTTATGGAACGATGAAGTATGCAAGTAAGTATCCTGAACGTATTGCAGCTGCTATTGCGATTTGTGGAGGTGGGGAAGAAAGAGAAGCTTGTGCATTGACTAATATTCCGATTAAATTGATTCACGGTGATAAAGACTTTATTGTACCATTAAGAGAATCAAAGAAAATAATGACTGCTATTCAAAAATGTGATAAAGCAGCGCCTGTAGAGTTGCAAGTAGTTAAAGGAGGTACGCACGGTAGTGTTGAAGATTTATATCGACACATCGATTTATATAATTGGTTGTTAGAACACAGCAAGAAAGGGTAAAGAAAGGGAGTTAGTGATTGCTAACTCTTTTTTTATGGCTTAGAATATTTTGTTGAATAGAATAATCAATGAGGTAATAATACTAAAGTAAGCGAATATCCCACCAATGCAGTAATAGATAATATAATTGTTAGACTGCTTGTGGGTAATTTCAATAGTAGAGATTTGTTCATTTAAACGCTTGATAAATCGCTTTTTTGAAATAGTATAAGCAATGTAAGTAAGGACCAGTAGTGTCAGTTTTCCTACGAAGTTCTTTGTATTGTAGTTAATTCCAATGATTTTTAAAAGAAAGATAAGCAAAGTCAGAGTTGTAACACTTATTATAATAAATAAGAGATTGAAAATAAATTCTGTTGAAGCTTGTCTTGCTTGTACTTCATTTTCTTTAAAAGTAGAGTAGAAGTAATAGTTTAAGCAGTGACTATATAGTTTTTGTAATAGTTGAATAAGCATTGATTTTTGGGTATAAAAAAAGGAACCACTAAATAGTGATTCCTTTTGTCGGGGTGGCAGGATTCGAACCTGCGACCTCCTGGTCCCAAACCAGGCGCGATGACCGGGCTACGCTACACCCCGAAAAACTTAGCGGAGAGACAGGGACTCGAACCCTGGCATCGGTTACCCGATGACAGATTAGCAAT
>JASLGC010000013.1 GCA_030150335.1 Flavobacterium sp. | reverse complement strand
CTGACCATTTAACGACAGGTTCAAGTATTATGCCTCATAAGAAGAACCCAGACGTATTAGAGCTAATTCGTTCTCGTTGTAATAAGATTCAAGCATTGCCAAATGAAATAGCCTTAATGACTACTAATTTGCCTTCTGGGTATCACAGAGATTTGCAATTATTGAAGGAGAATTTATTCCCTGCGTTTACATCTCTAAAAGAATGTTTAGATATATTGAATTTAATGTTAGACAACATTGAAATCAACAAAGACATATTAAACGACCCGAAATATGACTATTTATTTAGTGTGGAGGTTGTGAATGAAAGCGTGCTTCAAGGAATGCCATTCAGAGAAGCGTATAAACAAATCGGACTTTCTATTGAAGAAGGAACGTATAAGCCTTCGAAAGAGGTGAATCATACGCACGAAGGAAGTGTAGGTAACTTGATGAACGAGGCAATCAAAGCTGAGTTTGACCATGTATATGGGGCATTCGGTTTTGACCAAGTAAATGAGAAACTAGTAAGTTTAGTGTTGTGATAGACAAAAGAAGGGCTTTTCCACGCGGTGGAAGAGCCCTTCGTGCTTATATATACCCAAATTATTTTATCAGCTGTACAAGGTTTTAATCTTGTGCAGTTTTTTTATGCCAATAAAATAATAGTAATAGAATTCTTTATACACTAAATGATAAAAATATTTAATTATTTGTTCAAAGATTTAAATTACTCCATTTTTTTTTTTTACTTTAAAGAATTTTGAAATATAGATATTATTTTTAATATCATTGAGAATAGAATTCTAATTATAAAGAGTAATGAAAATAAAAATAAAACATTCCAAAATCCATAATCTCTTTTTACTATTATTAAGACAAAAACAATTATTTTTGAAACAAGAGATGCACCTTTAATACTAAGTAGTGTAAAAGATAAGAAAGCCCTAATTAATAGCTGAAATATTAGTATAATAAAAAAAACTTGAATAAAAGTTTTAAATCCATCAATTTCTGCTGGCATCTGTGAAATAGAAATCATATCAATTAATTTTTTTATTTATAAAATATAATATTTATATCTAACATAACTCTTGTTCTTCGGTCATATATCATTGTGTGAGTCCAAATTATTCCTTTTGAATTTACCCAAGCAATCGTCTTGTTTGTATCATGAACATTTTCTGAAAAAACACCTTTTTAAATCGTTATCATAAAAGGTCATACTAAAGTTCTCTTTCTTACCTCTCAAAATTTTTAAATTCTTTTATTTGGTCAAGTAAATTCGTGTGATATGGGGCTTGTGTATTTAATTTAGATTTTTCTTTATTTTGCTTTTTCACATATGTTTTAGCGAATGTAATTATACTTTCATTAAATTCAACCATAGGGTTTATAAAATAGAAGTATTCATTTTACCTCTTGCAATTATTTCATTTTGAAGAAAGTTAGTTAAATCCTATTTTGATACTGGTGTCACTTTTATAACCAGTGTATTCTATACAATCTTCTATAAAGAAAATGAATTCATCTTTATTAGATATTAATTGAGTTATAATATATTCAAACACTTTAATAGCTTGAGGTTTTATATCAAAAAAAGCACTAAAATTAGACAAATATTGTTTTTCAAATTGTTTTTCATCTACTTCTATCTGTATCATAAATTGAGAATGCCTTAAGACTTCACCATTTTTTATATACTGTTTCAGTATAACCTTTTTATACTTTTTAACCACATTATTTTGCACATGTTCAATTGCTTGTTTGATAAAAGGATTTTCTTTATTTAATTCAAACTCTGTTATAGCGGTACTATTTCTTTTTTCTTCCAGGAACTACTCTTAAAAATTAACAAATAAACCAGTTTTAAGATGTTAATATACAATAAAATTAATTTAAAACATCAATATTTTTATATTATCAAGAATCATATTAAAAAAAGAAGCCTTTTCGAATAAGAAAAGGCTTTATATTTATTACATATCGTCATAGTCAACGTAAATCTCATCTGAGGTAACAAGTGCTTGACATGATAAGATATATCCATCTGCAATCTCCTCGTCAGTTAGGATACTGTTCTTTCTCATTACAGCAGATCCTTTTACTATTTTACACATACATGAACTACAAATTCCTCCTTGGCAAGAGTATGGTGCATCAATACCTTCTTTTAATATAGCATTTAGCAATATCTCGCTTTTTGGCATTTCAAATGTAGTTTCATCATCATCTACAAGTACTGTAACCTTTGTAGAACCACCTTCTGCTTCAATAGGGTCAACTCCATCTGTGTTTGGTGTAAATATCTCATTAGAGATTTTCTCTTGGTTAATACCGCGTTCTATTAAAGTAGTCCTAACTGTATTAATCATATCTTCTGGTCCACATAAGAAGAAACGTGCAAACTCTTTTTCTTTGTGTTTATTGTTCACTACAAAGTTGATAGCTGCTTTGTCAATACGTCCAAAAATTGAGTCTTCTTCACGTACTCTTGAGTAAACAAAATGTACGAATAAACGCTCAGGATATTGTTCTTGTAATAAGTGTAATTCCTTATGGAAGATTGTTTCCTCTGTATTTTTGTTTCCGTAAACTAATACGAACTTGCTATTTACTTCTTGTTCTAATACTGTTTTAAGGATAGCCATTACTGGAGTAATTCCACTTCCCGCAGCAAAGGCTGCATAGTTATTAGCTGCGTCTGTAGTTGGTTCAAAAGTAAATCTTCCTTCTGGTGATTCTACTTCTAATTGGTCTCCTGCTTTTAAAACTTCATTTGCATAGGTAGAAAACACACCGTGTTCTACTTTCTTAACAGCAACTCTAATTTCATTACTCGTTGGTGAAGAACAGATAGAATATGCTCTTCTTATCTCTTTTCCTTCATGCTTGTGCTTGATGTTTAAGTATTGTCCTGCGATATAGGCATATTCGCTTTTTAATTCAGCAGGAATATCAAACACAATTGAAACTGCATTAGGAGTTTCTTTGCGAACTTCTTTTACAGTTAATAGGTTGAATCTTGACATAGTTAGTTTTGTTTGAATTAAACAAAAATACAAAACCGATTGACTTATTTAAACTTTATTGGCTCCTTTGACTCAATTTTATGCTATTTAGAAGTTTAGAGAATAATGGCTTACATAAAAGAGTAAAACATTTTCAATATTTCATTTGAGAAATGTAACATAAATAGAGTGATTATCGTTCTTATTGTAACTAACCATAATTTTATAAGATGAAATATTTTTTTTTAACCATTATTTTCCTTTTTAGCTTTTTCTCTTTTGGACAAATAAAAGGAACTGTTTATAGTGATAAGGGCATACCTATAAGCTTTGTAACTGTTATAATTGAGGATACCCAACAGGGTGTTATTAGCAACGAAAAAGGGAGTTACGAATTCAATGTAAAGTCTAATACTCCAAAGGAATATTCACTTGTTTACCAATTATTGGGCTTTAAGACAAAGAGAATTAATGTAGTTTATACTGGCTCTCCTCTTGTACAAGATGTAGTATTAGAAGAAGAGAGTAGTCTTTTAGATGATATTGTTATTCAAGTGGGGAACGACTCTGCAGATCAATTGATTAAAAGGGCAATAAAAAAGAAAAAAGAGAACAGAGCTTCTACAGGTAGTTTTACAGTTGACTTTTACTCTAAAGGATTGATTAAAACTTTAGCAATTCCTAAGATGATTCGAAAGAAGTTACACGAGGGAGATGTAATGAATAGTGGAATTGACTCTTTAGGTAAGGGAATTGTCTATTTGTCTGAAACAGTATCTGAAGTGAAATATCAAAAGCCAAATCAGCTTAGAGAGCATATTACAGCATCCAAAGTAAGTGGTTCTAATAGTGGATACAGCTTTAACTCAGCAGATGAATCATTTTACGATTTTTATGAAAACTATATAAACATCGCTGACTCTGAAGCAAAAATAATCTCGCCAATAGCGGATAACGCACTTTATTATTATAAGTACAAATTAGAAGCTACTTTTAAAGATAACAATCGCGTAATAAACAAGATTAAGATAATTCCTAAGGTTAAAACACAACCCGTGTTTTCAGGTTATATCTTTCTTGATGACAAAAATTCTGCTATCTATGGAGTGGATTTGGTAATAACAGGAGCAAGTGCACAACAGCCATTGATTGAAACAATGAGTATTAGCCAAAGTTTCTTTTATGATGAAAGCGTGAGTAATTGGATAAAGAAAAGCCAGAATATAGAGCTCATTTTTGGAGTTTTAGGCTTAAAGGGAAAAGGTGTGTTTTTGAGTGTGTTTAACAATTATGATTTTCAACCAAACTTTACAAAAGCTGATTTTGGAAAAGAAATACTTTCCTACGCAAAAGACGTTAATAAGAAAGAAGATGGTTTTTGGGATGAGAATAGATTATTTTCATTGACAGATGAGGAAGTTAAGGATTATCAGTTTAAAGATAGTATTCGTTTGATTAAGGAATCTCCTGCATATAAAGACAGTATTCGTCGTAAATATAACAAGTTTCACATTAGTGATATAGTTGGAGGATATTATTACAGATCTGCCAATGAAAAGTTTCAATTTCGCTATTCGGGTATTATAAGTCCTAATAATATTGGCTTTAATACTGTTCAAGGCTTAAATATGAATGCAGGCGTAGGAGTATCTTTTTACAATAAGGAGAAAAAGTCTTCTACACATTTAAGTACCAATCTTGATTATGGTTTTGCCTCTGAGCGATTAAGACCTTATGGGAGAGTTTCTCATTATTTTGGAGATGAAAATAAAACGTATATCTATGCAAAAGGAGGAACGAAGATTAATCAATATTATTCTCCAAACATAGAGGAATATATGAATGGTATTTATTCTTTATTAGCACGAAAGAATTTTGCAAAGTATTACAACAATGAGGAGGCTTATGTTGGGTTTACTACAAATACTTTTGATCATGCATTGAAAATTGGTGCATCTGTAGGGTATGAACAAAGAAAACCGTTGTTTAACAACGCGAATGGATCTTTTTATACAGGAAGTAGAGCATATACTTCAAACGACCCCTTACAGCCTGATAATTTTCTAAGTGCACCTATTGAGAAGCATCATTTGTACAAGTTCAGTGCATCTGCGGATATTTATTTCGGACAAAGTATAATCAGATATCCAGACAAAAAGTTTTATATGCCAAATAAAGACTATCCACGAATTAATTTGTTTTACGAGAAAGGATTTGGTGGTAGTGATAAAAATTATAATTACGACTTTGTACAAACTAATTTATGGCAATCTATTTCAGTGAGTAATAAGGGAATATTTGATTACAATATAAAGGCAGGACATTACTTTAGTGGAGATGGAATCTCTTTTGTTGACAGAAAACACTTTGGAGGTAATGAAACTCATTTAAACTTAAATTCAAGTTACCTAAAGTCGTTTGGTTTGTTACCTTACTATAGTTTAAGTACAAATAAATCATTTGTAGAAACGCATCTTGAATATAATTTCAATGGGTTTATTATGAACAAAATTCCCTTGTTAAGATGGACAGGTTGGAACACAGTGGTAGGATATCACAATGCAATTACTTCAGATAACAAGCCTTATCAGGAGTTTAATGTGGGGTTGAGTAATTTTGGTTTTGGGAAATTCAAATTCTTTCGCATTGATTATATAAGGTCTTATCAAGGAAGTAAGTTTGTCAAGGACGGAATAATGTTAGGAATTAAAGCAAATTTATAACAGAAAAGGATGCTGAGTAAGCATCCTTTTTGTTTATTTATCAAATGTGATTTTCCACATTCCTCTTAGTTCTTTTAGGTTATAACCAACAGCTTTATCAAGAGGGTAATGCTCTCTAATCTTAGCATAGGTTTCTCCATCTATATTTGATTCTGGTGTTCCATGACACTTTAAGCAAGTTTCCATCCCAAGATTAATACGCTTGTAATAGACGTGCTTTCCGTTTTCTGCAACAAGACTATCTTGCAGTTGAGTATTCTCTGTAAAGGCGCTAAAAATAGCTTTGTCATTTGCAGTGGATAGCTCATTATCTGCGTTTCTATTTTTATTGGTTACACGTTGAATAGTAGCCTCGTATTTTTTAGAAAGAGAATCAGTAATCACTAATGCTTTGGTATTACAAAATTCTACTCCATAAGTAGTTCCTCCTTTTGCAATAGCGTTTGCAACGTTTGACATTAGGGCTTTTTGAGTTACTGTTGTTATAGAATCTCCTTGTATTTTCAATGCTTCTAAATCAAGAGTATCTTTTTGCTTTTCTCCACAAGAAACCAACGCAAAGGTTGCTAAAGACAACAAAAGAATCTTTTTCATTATAATCTATTTTAGTTAGTGTCTCAAAGTTAAAAGGATTACCGATTGTAGAGGGTAACTTAGGTTACAGTACTCAAAGTATAGTGATATAGTTTAAAAGTAGTTTTCTGGCACTATATAGCTGAATACTGGCACATTTCCGGCAGTTTAGCCCCAAAACAAGGCGCTTTTGTGGAGAAAGGTGCCAGACATGTGCCGGCATTGTGCTTAGAAACAAATTATAATAATTAATATAGACATCAAAAGTAAGCCTTCAATTGATGACAATAGAGCATAAAAAAGCCGACTTCGTTTGTTTGAAGTCGGCTTTATATATAGGCTATTCTAATTAGAAGCTTGTTTTAAATTGCTCTAAGAAACGTACATCGTTTTCATAGAACATACGGATATCTCCGATTTGGTATAATAACATTGCAATACGCTCAATACCCATACCGAAAGCGAAACCGCTGTATTCGTTAGGATCAATGTTACAATTTTTCAATACATTAGGATCTACCATTCCACATCCCATGATTTCTAACCATCCTGTACCTTTTGTAATACGGTAGTCAGTTTCTGTTTTCAATCCCCAATAGATATCTACTTCTGCACTTGGTTCAGTGAACGGGAAGTAAGATGGACGTAAACGAATCTTAGATTTACCAAACATCTCTTTTGTGAAGTATAACAATGTTTGTTTTAAATCTGCAAAAGAAACATCTTTATCAATGTACAATCCTTCTACTTGGTGGAAGATACAGTGTGAACGTGAAGAGATAGCTTCGTTTCTAAATACACGTCCTGGAGAGATTGTTCTCAAAGGAGGAGTGTTTTTCTCCATATAACGAACCTGAACAGATGACGTATGTGTACGTAATAAGTGCTCTGGATTAGTTTGTACGAAGAAAGTATCTTGCATGTCTCTCGCTGGGTGATACTCAGGGAAGTTCAATGCTTCGAAGTTATGCCAGTCATCTTCAATTTCTGGACCTTCTGAAATGTTGAAACCAATAGAGTTGAAAATATCAACAATTTGATTTTTTACCAATGAGATAGGGTGTCTTGAACCTATTTCTAATGGGTAACC
>JASLGC010000321.1 GCA_030150335.1 Flavobacterium sp. | reverse complement strand
AGTATTATTAGCCCTTAGTTTTTGAATAGTTTTCAGTGCTTGAAAGGGAACGAACTCAGCTTCAATTTTTTTTAAGTCCTTGTTCAATTCTTCTAATTTTCTAAATTTATCACCGTGTTTAAGGTAAGTATATTCTAAATTAGAATTGCTAATCAAGGCATTATAACTTACTTCTCCAACAAATTTATCTAACTTTTCATATTGGTCCTTTTTTTCAATAAATTCTGGGTCATCTTGATAAGTGATTGTAACATTTATAGGCTCAGAGATTTCAATATTCTGATATGAGTCGTAGTCATTTAAAAAAGTGAATAATTCTTTTTCACTTAACTTTAATGCTTTGTCAATTGGAGTTTGACAATTAGCAAGTAATAGACTGCTAAAAATTACTAAAATTAATATTCTAAAATTTTGCATACATATTTTTTAAAAATTTAAAACGAATATATAAGTAATAGTAAGAAGATGCTATTTATATTATTTCAGATAGCTTGTTTCTTTAGTGAACAGATAATTTTAATAATAGAATGTGGTAAAATGATGTGTATTGAAAAATAAAAGATAAGCCCGAAATGCTTACTTAGTGAAGTAAGTCAGAAGTTGGATATTATATCTTTTTGGTAGACTTTGCTCTATGAAAACGAGAGCCGTTAAACAAAAGAAGTTATCTGATTTAGATAACTTCTTTGTTTAGTAGTGTCTTTTACTGTTTTTATGATTTTTCTTTACTTGACCAGGAGCGTAATGCTTAGCTGACTTAGCACCTGTTCTCTTCTTTACTTGTCCAGGAGCATGGTGTTTAGCTGATTTTTCACCTGTTATTTTCTTTGCTTGTCCAGGAGGTACTCTATGGTTTCCATGAGTTCTATAATGTGGAGCACAAGAAGCAAATAGCAAAATTCCAAAAATTATAAAACATATATGCTTTAATGTTTTCATGTTTTTTATAGTTAATTGTAAATTCTATTTGTTTAGAATAAAACGTTTGATGTCAAAGATAAATAAAATGAAATATTATTGTTTAAAAGTGTATGACTAAATTTTATTCATGATGGCATAGAAGCTATTTCCTTTATTTGTGAAGGCAATTAACCAGGTTGAGCGACATCAACAAAAAGAAATAGCAAATGACATCCAATTACAGGCCGTTGATAAAATTGTTCAGCGATTTAAAAAAAGTGAAATGCTTACTGCTCGCATAAATGCTATAAGTTTAGCAAGTGCTTCTAAATCATCTTCTGATAGCATAATAATTATATTAAGGCTAAAGTTTTAAAATAAACGAGTATATTGAAATAAACGGGGCATTTGAATTATGAAGTATTATTTGGCAGTGTGTTGATTTTTAGTTATTTTTTAAAAAATTATATACTTTTAAAATGAAAAACAAACTCATTGTAACACTGACTCTATTATCTATTCCTATAATTACAAACGCTTCAATAATTAGTAAAGAGAGTAATTGTGTAGACTATAAGAGATCAAATAATCTATTTTGGAATCCTAAACAACAGTCAAAAAAAGAAGTGACAAGATCATTTAAAGAACTATGTTTGATAGTTGATCAGTATGCTGAAAATACATTAAAGAAAGGAAATATAAATTCATTGGCTATTGCTATTTATAAAGAGGGTGAAATCTATCAGCAGTATTATGGTCAACTAGACAAAGAGTCTAAACAAAAACCAAATAATCAAACGCTTTATGAAATCGCTTCGATTTCTAAGGTTTTTGAAGGTTCTATAGTAGCTAAGGCGGCTCTTGAACAAAAGATAACGCTCCATGATGACATTAGAATGTATCTCAAAGGAGATTATGCAAACCTACAATTTGAAGGTACTCCCATTACCATTGGGAACTTATTGACTCATAGTTTAGGACTTAAAGACAAAGCTCCTAAGAAATTAGACAAGATTTATCAAGGAGTAAGAGAAGGGTTTTATGAACATAAAGCTTTTGATTATAATATGTCTGATCTATTGAAGGAATTACAGACTGTTAAGCTAAATAAAAAACCAGGAACGGTTTATGAATATAATTCTGTAGGACCAGAGTTAATGGCTTATATTATAGAACAGGTTTACAATAAACCTTATGAAGAAATCTTGCAAGATTTTTTAAATGAGGTTGATTTACAAAATACTCATCTATATGAGTATGATAAATATAAAAATCAATTAGCAATTAGTTTTGATGATAAGGGTAAGGTAGCTCCTTTACTTAAAAATCCATTATTAGGAGGTTCGCATGGTATGATTAGTACTTTACCTGATTTAATTAAATTTATGCAATTTCAACTTGAGAGTAATAACCCTTTAGTTAAGGAATCAACACGTTTACTATTTAAAGATGAAAAAGAAGGGGATGACAAAGGATATTTTTGGGATGTAGGTTATGGTAAGAAAGAGGGTGCTTATCATGGAAAGACAGGGACTTCAAATGGTATTCAGAGCGGTATACTAATTTGCCCTGATTCAAGTTATGGAATGATTATAATTATGAATAATAACTCAGAAGCAGCACAAGATGATTGGGGAAGTTTGTATAATCAAATAGAAACAGATTTGATTATGTATCCAAAGATTAACCTTGTATCTTTATTATCAACAGAATTTAAAAATGATTTCAATTTAGCTAAACAGAAGTATAAAGAATTAAAACAGGATAAAGATCAGTATCTATCAGGTTCTTTTTACCTGAATAATTTTGGTTATGAATTAATCAATTCAAATCAGTTAGATAAGGCTATAGAAGTATTTGAATTAGCGCTGTCAGATGATAGCAATAATGCCAATTTGTATGATAGTTTAGCAGAAGTTTATTATCTGAACAGGGATTATGATAAGGCTTTATTATATTATACTAAAGCTTTAGAGTTAAATCCTAAGAATGAGAATACAAAAGCAATTATCAAGAAAATTAAGCAATTATAATCTATGAGTATTATTGCTAAATATAACCACTTAAAAACGAATTGAGGTTTAGCAATAAAGATAATTCATATTTTGAACCCAATTAAGATACTATGTAAGCCACTAGTAAAAACAAAGGAGGAAGAAAATTAAAATTCAATCCTAAAAAATACAGACATGTTTTCAGATAAAAAAGTAAAGATAAAATAGTAATTAAATAAAGATGTAAAAGTATCTCAAAAATAAAAGTCTACAAAAAGTCTACAACTCATAAGTAATGAAAAAGCCTAACTATTTAAAATCAAATAGTTAGGCTTTTTTCTGTGGAGTCGCCGACAGCACCTTATTAAGTTTGATTGAAATATTTTGAGATAATTTAAATCAATTTAAATTATTGACTTTCAAATAGTTCTGCATTAAGTATTGTTTGTTTTTTATCTCGTTTGTTCTCTTTTGTTTTCGTTTAGTTTTGTGAAACTATACAAAAACTATACAAATTCATATCTTTGTGCTATCAACTCAAATTCACCAGTTATGGCTACTATAAGTTTCATGTTTAGAACAACAAAGGATAAAGCAAAGATAAAACTTCGTTTCTTTTTTAGGAAGGAAAATAAGAATGCTTTTATAGAAACTAATACTAAGCTAATGGTTACTCGCGAGTATTGGGAAAAGTATCATACTGCTGTGCGTATAAAAGATATCACATATCGCAATATGCAGAATGAAGTGCATAATGAGCTGAATGAAATTGAGAATTATGTTTTAGAGCAAGCTGAAAGCAAGGATGTTTCTTTTTATGATAAGGATTGGTTGAACCAGGTTATTGATCAATTTTACAATCCTACTGATATTACAGAAGATGATGAAGGTAATAAGGTAGAAAAGGTGTCAGAAGTATTGTTGGATTGGTTTGATATCTATAAAATAGATAGAAAAAGAACAGCCTCTGAAGCTACATTGCGAAAAGTGAATGTAGTTAAGCAGCTTGTAGCAAGATATCAAAAAGACAAAAGAAAGAAGCTCTTGGTTAAAGATGTGGATGTGAAGTTTTGCACAAAGTTTGAA
>JASLGC010000281.1 GCA_030150335.1 Flavobacterium sp. | reverse complement strand
GCAAGAAGGTATTGAGGCTGAATTGCGCCAATTGAGTGTAGCACAACAATTAACGCAATATGCAAGTGATTTGCACCAAGGGCAACCTTGTCCTTTGTGTGGTTCTGCAGACCATCCTCATGTATTGCAAGGGACGGATGTGTCAATGGCAATCCAGTTGAATGAGGAAAAACTTAAAAATGTAAAAGATAGACAACAGCGTTTGATGAAGTATGAACGTACTGCAAGAGCGTTGTTTGACAAACGTCATTTGTTAGTTGTTCAATACAAGGAGGAGCAACATAAAGAGCAAGAATTGTTGTTACAGTTGCAACAACACCAATTGCAATTCTCTTGGAATTTGATTGAAGATGGAAATGAGCAACAGTTTATACAGCTGAAACAACAAGCTGAAGTGATTAGCAAGCACATTGACGAGCTTGAGAAAATTCATTTTAAGTTAACGAAAGAGGTTGAGACAAATCGCTCAAACGTTGATAAATCTAAAACAGAGTTAAATCACATTGAGTTAGAAGGTGCTAAGTTAGACAGTGAGATTGAGTCTAAGAGTGCTCAGGTTGTGAGATTGCAAATTGATACATACATCGGTTTAGAAGATATGATACTGATGCAGCAGATTAAACAACGAGAGGATGATATTGTTTCAATTGAGCAGAGTTATAAAACACTAACCCAACAATTTCAAGATTTATCTCCTAAGTTGGCCGAAAAGCAAACGGAGCAAAAGTCATTACAAGCAGAGATTACTGAATTGAAAGGAGCACAGGAGCAGGTGTCTAAAGAGTTAACTGCTTTGGTTAAGGCTCATAAAATGGCTTCTTTGGATGAGGTAAATGCGTTGTTGAATAAGAAGTTGGACGCAAAAGCAATTAGAGAGAGTATTCAGGCTTTTGAAGTACAATTGGAAATTGTTCGCAATCAAGTTCAAACGTTAGAAGAGAAATTAGCTAAAGTATCGTTTGACCAAGAAAAGTTTGCTGAGCAACAAGTTGCGATTACAGCATTGGAAGCTCAAGTGAAAGAAGTAACAGAACTTGTAGCGCGTTTAGCTGGTGAGGTAGAGCGTTTGGAAAAAGATTTTGCTACGAAACAAGAGTTGACTAAAGAATTTGAAGTAGTTGAGAAACGCGTGGCTAATTTGAGCAAGTTGACAAATATGTTTAGTGGAGCTGGTTTTGTAAATTACGTTTCTACGATATACTTGAAAAACTTATGCGATATGGCAAACAACCGTTTTCACCGTTTGACAAATAACCAGTTGAGTTTGCAGTTAAACGAGAATAACGACTTCGAGATTATTGATTATATGAACAATGGTAAATCGAGAAGTGTCAAAACACTATCAGGAGGTCAAGGCTTCCAAGTTTCATTGTCATTAGCTTTAGCATTAGCAGAGAGTGTACAGAGTTTGTCTAAGTCTAATAAGAACTTCTTCTTTATCGATGAAGGTTTTGGTACGCAGGATGGTGATTCTGTAAACATTGTTTTTGAAACATTGAGTAACTTACATAAAGAAAATAGAATAGTAGGTATTATTTCCCACGTAGAAGAATTGCAAGAGCGTATTCCAATGTCTCTTACGATTGAGAAGAATGAGGATAAAGGAAGTATTATTAAAGTGAATTCGTAAAGAATAGCAACTACTTTTGATATAGAGCCCATCAATGAGAATTTGTTTTATAGGTGGGCTGTAAATATAAAAAGACCGCATCTAAGTTTAACTTGGATGCGGTCTTTTTAGTTATTGCTTTTTATTATTCAATTTCTTTAACGTTAGGTTCTACTACAATAAATCTACTTAGTATAGTAATTGCTATTCCGAAAAAGGCGATAATAGCAAAAGCAGTTTTAAGTGTAAAAGATTCTGCTATAAACCCAATTACTGGAGGGCCTAAGAAGAATCCAATAAAACCAATACTTGTAATTAAAGTTAATGCTTGTTGAGGTGGAATAGTTTTACTATGTCCTGCCAAATTATAAACAACAGGTACAACCGCTGAAACTCCTAAACCAACAACCATAAAGGATATAATAGTATTGTAAACAGTAGGGAATAGCACTGCCATTCCTAATCCAATAAATATTAATATACCACTGATGATAAGGGTTTTGTGTTCTCCGAATCTTTTAACTGTAAAGTCAGATATGAAACGACCACTTGCCATTGCAAACATATAGGCTGTTAGTCCATAACCAACAAGTTCTACAGGCGCAAGGGTAATGTGCTTCATGTATTCACTTGCCCAATCAGTCATTGTACCTTCGGCTACCATTGACAAAAATGCCAATACACCTAATAATGCAAGATTTTTGTCTGGCATTTGAAACTTCACCTTTTTCTTATTAATAGGCGCTTCTTCTTTATCAGTTGAATCTGGTACTAAAAAGCGAAACAGTAGAAGTGATACAATAATTCCTACTGATGAATAATAGATAAAATGCTCTAATGGTGGTACGTGATTACTAATCATTTCTGCACCTAACCAAGAAGCTGCGAAGCCTCCAATACTCCAAGTACCATGTAGTGACCCAATGATTTGGCCTTTGTATGATTTAGAAATATTAATTGCTTGTGTATTAATAGCAATATTCGCAATGTTACCTAATGCCCCAAACATAACAAGGTTAATCTTTAATTGCCATAATACGTCCCAATAACCAATACCGACTAAGAATATCAAATAGGCAATTAAGAATATTACAGTTGATTTCTTGCTTCCTAACTTTTCTACCAGTTTACCTGCAAATGGCAAGGTAATTAAGGTTCCGATAGATAAGTATAGTAGTACGAAACCCCAAGCTGAATCGCTAACCCCAAAGGCTTCTTTGATTGTAGGGATACGGGATGCCCAAGAAGCCGAGCTTCCTCCAAAGAAAAAGAAAAGAATAGTTACTGCTATTCTTGCAAGATGTTTTTTCATATTGTTTTTTCTTTTACACGCACAAATATTATACCTAATTTGTTTTATAAATGAAAAAAAGAACTATTTTTTAATTGGTTAGCGTATTTTTTATGTTAATTAAGTATTTTAATCTTATATATTTTAGATTTAGTTTTGTTTTAAAGCTTGTGCAATTCCTTCTAAGTTATGATTGAAATCCATTAGTTGGTTTAGTATTTGTCCAACTTGATTGTCTTTTCCGGCCACGCCTAATTTGTTCTGTTTTGTGAATATCTCTTTGATAGTTTCCCAACGTTGTTTTTCTTCTGTGTTTAGTTTGCCAGTAATTTCTTTTAATTTTAATAGGTTGGCTTCTGTGTCAGAAGTTAGCGTCTGTGATTCGTTTTCATAATGAGTAGCAATAAGTTCGTCTATTTCTGAATCATTCATTAATGGAACAATCTTACTAATCATCTTATTCATATCTCTGTATGAACCTTGTAATTTAAAGGCTGGTTCTACGCGATATGCATTGTCCATACTTGCACTCAGAATATAGTTTTGATTTACTTTTAGAACTATATCTCTAACAATCATGGACTTTTTAATAACAGCGATAAACTCTTCTAATTCTTGTGCGCTGAAATTACCTTCTAAATCCAATGCTTCTTCAGAACGCGTTTCAATATGTTGAATTACTTTGTAGAAATCATCTAATGACTTACTACTTAATCGTTGTAAATAACTGTTCTCAGCAATAGCGTTTTCAAGTAAACTCAATTTGAATAAGTTTTCTGTATTTCCTATTACATCTCCTAAATTGTAGGTATCCGCACGGTTGGCTAACATATCCGGGATTTGAAATTTCTCTCCCGTTTCTGTATAAGGATTCCCTGCCATAATAATACAGAAACGCTTACCTCTTAAATCATACGTTTTGCTTTCGCCTTCGAAAATTCCGTCCATCTTACGTTGGCCATCTGCAAGGGAGATAAACTTTTGTAAGAATTCTGAACTACAATGTTGTATATCATCTAAGTAAAGCATAACGTTATCAGCCATTTCAAATGATAAGTTTATCTTCTTTAATTCTTCTCTTGCTCCAGATGTTTTAGCTTCCGTAGGGTCGATAGATGTAATTGAATGCCCAATTGTAGGACCATTTATTTTTACGAAATGTAAACCTAAGGCATTGGCTAAATACTCCATTAAGGTGGTTTTACCATATCCAGGAGGGGATACTAATAAAAGCATTCCCATTCTTGCGGTGCGTTTATTGTCGCCGTAAACACCTATTTGTTTGGCTAAGTTGTTTCCGATTAAAGGAAAGTATACTTCGTTAATCAATTTATTTCTAACAAAAGAGGTTAGTACGCGTGGTTTTAACTCGTTTATCTTTAATGACTTTTTGTACTCATTTAAGATGTTGTCTTTTGTTGTATTAAAATCGTTATATGCAGGAACGGATACTTCTTCAAAAGCAGATAGTTTCTCCATATATTGATGATAATCTAATGTGTAATTATCTTGTACAATCAGAGGATGGTTTCCTTTTAAATTGGAAATGATTATTTCGTCTTTTGCTTCTAATAAAGTGTAATTATATGTGCTTTCAAATAAAAGTAAACACGTTGCTTCTTGTATATATTTTATAGAATCGTGTGTTTGTACTTGGTTGTCAATATAAGAGTACAACCAGTTTTGAATTAAAAAAAAGCGGTCTGTCATAGACAGTTTTTGGTCTTTACTATCGTCTTCAAAAATCAACAAAGCATTTTGTTGTTGTAAGTAAGTAGTAAAGTGTTTCTTTAATTGGGTTGCTTGATTACTCTTTGTGAAATAAAGGCCTGTTGATAATTCTTTAAAGATATACGTAGCTATTTGAAGCGCATGATGCTCCACTCGCATTGAAGAATCCCAATGCTTGTACAATTCTTGTATTTGTTCTAAGACATAAGTATAGTTTTCGCTTTTAGGAAAAACTTTAATTACAGCCGTAGCACTATCAATGTTTTTAAGAATGCCTGCTTTTGTTTTTTCAGGTAAGCTATACCAGAAAAGCTGGGCATTGACACGAATAGTAGGAGCATAGGCTAATATTCCTAATTCTTTATTCAAAGAAAGTAGGGCATTGCAGATTTCTAATGCGTCAAAATCGTGTACACCTTTTAGATAACCTTCGGCGTAGTTTTGTTCTGTTCTATGTTTTATAGTTTCTGAAAGAACTAATGTATTGTCTTTTTTATATTGCTTATAAACCTGATATGCTAAGTATTCAGCGCGGTAAACCGTATTGTTTTCCGATACTAAGTCTTGATTCCAAATTTCTTTATAAGCGTATATCTTATCATTTTGGATAGGATAGTAGAAGCTCGTTCCTGTAAGGTGATAAAATAAAACGTCATTCCTTCTGACTATTGTAAGGTCAAGAGGTTGTTTGTTAACCAAGAATTTATTGTTGCCAAGTGCAATGATATTTTCACCATCGGCAAACAAGTCTTGTTTATCCCTTAAAGTACGTAGCGCATCTTCTTGGCTTGTTTTAATACTGTTCTCAAGATTCTCTGCTTTTGATACATCGCCCAATTCTTTTAAATCGTGAACTAACTGACGAACTTTATCAATCATTAAGTCCGTAGAGAAGAAAGCGTGTATGTCTTCTTTGGTTTTAAAAGAAGCAGATTTGTTCTCGATATTTTTTAAAATACGCAGACCAATCTGCTCAAGAGAACTTGTGCGTCTATTAATTTGCTCAACAAGTTGTGTTTTACGGGTGTCGAAAGCCTTGACAACTTCCTCTCGTTTGTCTGCAATTTTTAGAATAAATTCGTCAAAGTCGGCAAACTTACTTTCTAATTCCTCAACTTGTACACTTACTTTAGAATAGTATTCATCACATTTTTCAGGAGTATTTGACAACTCTAAAAAGTTGATAATACTTTGGTCTAACAAAGTAAGTTGTGCGTGAAATTCCGCTATAGATTCATTGGTACGTAAGGAGTCTATCTTGCGTTTTAGTTGTGAACGCACCTCGTTTAAAGAGGCGAAAATAACAGATATCTTCTCAATAATCTTTGTTGCTTGAGTGGTATCCTCAATCTTTAGACTGTTTAAGATATCTATTAGCAACTCTAATTCTGCTGATATTTTCTTGCAATTATCGTCAATAGCATTAGCATCAATTACCTTGACAACTTCATTGACTTTTTCTTTTTGTGCACTTACCTTGTCTTCATACGGAACCAATGCGTGTTCTTGTAATAAGAAGGCAATGGTTTTTTCTGATAGAGAACTGTTGGTTTTAGAAAGAGATTCTTGGTAGGACTCAAGTGTTGGAATACTCGTGTACTTCGTTTGTTTAGCATTGATTACTTCTCCTACAAGCTTTCTGTTGTCTGCAAGTAGTTGTACTAAACTTTCTAAGGTATTTCCCTTAGCGTTTTTCACGTTGAAAAGTTGCTTGTCAACTTTCGTTTTTAATTCCTCTAATTGATTTGATGCTCTTTTTCGTTGTTCTTGTACTTTTTCAAATTCGTCAATTGCCGTATTGGCAATATTTCTAATTTGAGAAAGGGGAGTAGATAGCTGTTGCGTTTCTGAATCATTAATCCAAAAATAAGCATCAATTATATCATTTGCTTTTTTAGCGATGTCGTTATACAAGTCTTCATACGAATCTTCTTTGTCTATCAGATGTATGATTTCTTGACACTCAGCCATTGCTTTTACAATGTCTTTGTTTCCAATTTTGTAAAGGTGATTGTCTTTTTGTTCCTTATTTTCTATTAGCGTAGAAGCATAAGGAGTTTCCCAAATTTGAACAACATGATGTTTTACAGCTTCGTCTTCTGAACGCAAGTAAATTAGCTTACCATCATTAAAAAGCGTGAAACCATTACAAACAATAGGTGTTTCTACATGTTGTTTAATGATGTTGTAAGACATAAGTACGTATATATTGTTCTCAGCTTGATAGAATATATACAAGAAATCTTCTCCATTATGAGAAGGAATTGTTCTTATGTATTCAAGGTTTTGAATGGTGTTTTCAAAAATCTTGTAGTCGCCATTTTGTAGGTAATATCCGTTAGAAAAGATAATACCTTGACTATCGGGTAGTAATATTCCAGTTTCATTTAAGGCAGGAACATTAATAACTTGTTTTGTTCTGTTGTTAAAAATGAATGCTCTAAAGTCTTCTTGGTATGGCTTTATACGAATAAGTATAAAGTTGTTTAAATCTGCATAGAAGTAGTCAGCATCATCAAGTTGTTGGTCTATATTTTTTACAGGTTCGCTATAGATTCCTTTACCGTCTTGAGTGTTGTCCTCTATTTTGAAAGTAATGTCACCACCAACAGCTTCAATGAACACTTTGTCTAAAATAGAGACATGAGGATGCACCCCTAAACGTCTATTGTCTAAGGTTGTTTTTTGCCAAGTAAACTCATATTGGTCAGCTCTTTTAACTTCGTGAATACTTCTGTCGTCTTGGTAATAAAGTTTGTTGTCTTTTATTAACCATTTGAAAGCCTTTAGGTCATCAACTTTAGAGCTCGTTTGGAAAACCATATATAGGTAGTTTTCCGTTTTTTTGAAACGGCTAAAGATAGAGTCTCTATAATATTTGTATAGGTTGTTATAGTCGTTGATAAAGTTGTCATCGGCTATAAAGTCAAGGTTCTCGGGGTGAAATTGATTGTTTTCAAAGCGATAAATACTAAAAACATCGCTTAGTTGTATCTCTTTCTTTAGTCCAAAATGTACGTTATACCCGAATATACAAATATTGTCAAAGGCAATAATCCCTCTGGCAATGCAATTGTTTTCTGTTGTAATACGTTGGTTGGCGATAAGTTTTAAATCAACAGAACTAAAGATTTCTTTTCGACTGTCATTTAAAGTGTTGAGTTTTTGAATTAACTCGCTCTTTTGGTCTTGAAGTCTTCGCTGTATAATTTCGTATGTATTAGAATCAAGAGATTCTACTATATGTTGGTTTTCTAATTCAGCCATAGTATAAAAGGACTATGTATATAGTGTAATTATATACGTAGATAAATGAAATTGTAAGGAAAAAGTATAACACATCACTCCTTTATAAAAGAAGTGATGTGTTGCTTATTAAGAAAGTTTGTTATTTCCTATACCTAATGTTTGTACTGCACCTGCAATACTGTTTAATAAACCGCTGTTCTCATCAGTTGCATTTTGTTGCATTTTAAGAACCAATGTAGCGATGCTCAAGTTCTTTAAATCCTCAGAAGTAATATTGAACTGTTTAGCGTAGTATTTGATGTTTTCAAATAATTCTCCTTGATTTACAGAAGTACCATCTCCTAAAAGTGCGCGTTTAATGTCTTGTGCATTTGAGCTTTTGCCAATTAGATTGTCAAATCCTTTTGCACGACTCACTTGGTTTACGATATTTTCGAAGAACATTGTTTCTCCACCTACGATATCAATGTTTGCACTTTGAAGGGCAGATGATAAAACATCAGCTTGAGACATAGCAATGTCTTTTTGGATGTTTAAATGAGCAAGTTCTACTTCTTTTTCTTTTTGAAGTTTTAGTTTGAACTCTTCGTGCTCTTTACCTACACCATCCATTTGCTTCATAGCGTCTGCTTTTTCTTTTAAACCTTCTGCATCTGCATAAGCTTTCTCTTTGATTACTTCAGCCTCAGCTAATCCTTCTTTGCGTTTAGCTTCTGCTTTTGCTTCAATTCCAGCAGCCTCAGCTGTTGCCATACGTTGTACTTTCGCAGCTTCTACAATACTTTGTTGTTCCACAGCTTCTGCTTTAGCTTTGATTACTTCAGCTTCTGCAAGTCCAAGTGTTGCATCTTCTCTTGCTTGTGCTTCTGCTAATATTTTACGTGCTTCTGCTTGTTTGATAGATGCTTCTTTTTGTGCTTCAGCTTCAATCAACATTTGTTGTGAAATTTGCTCTTGTGCGAATTTTTTAGCTTCTGCTTCTTTGATTGTTTTGATTAAGTTTTCTTCAGCGACTCTTGTTGCTTGTGTGATTCCAACTTGTTTTTGTCTTTCTACTTCGCGTAGGGCTTCAACGTCTTTTATGTTTTGTTGTTCTTCAACAACTCCTTTTTCTAAAGATACACGCTCGCGAATAACGTCTTGTATAGATTTGCGTTCTTCTTCTACTGCTTTTTCTTTGTTGATTTGCGCTAAAGAAACAATTCTCTCTCTTTCAGTTTGCTCTAAAGCTCTGTCTTTTTCTACTCTTTCAGTTTCAATTGCATCTGTTCTTTCTTTGTTTTTAGCAGCAATAATTACTTGACGTAATTTGTTTTCTTCTAAAACAGCTAAGCTTTCTTCAGTTGATATACGTACACTTTCTGATTTTAAGCGTTCTTCTTCGCGAACTTTTTGTATTTCTGCTTCTTCACGAGAGCGAACGTTGTCGATTTCTCTACGTTGCTTTTCTTCTTTTTCTGCTAATTGTCTTTCTAATTCAAGTATAGCTTCTCTTGCTTCAACGTCTTGTTTTTTGATAACTTTTTGCTCATCTCTACGGATAAGGTTAGCATTAATATTTTGTTGTGCTGTTAATTCAGTAATCTTCTTAATACCTTCTGAGTCTAAGATGTTTTGAGGGTCTAAGAAAGAAATATTCGTTTGTTCTAAATAGTCAATAGCACAGTCGTCTAAGATATAACCATTAAGGTCTGTTCCGATAATGTTGATAATCTCATCTCTGAATTCTCTACGAGCTTCATATAGTTCGATGAATTCAAACTTCTTACCGACTGTTTTTAGAGCTTCTGAGAACTTAGCTTCAAAGATGTTTCTCAATGTTTCTACGTCACTTGCTCTTTCACAACCTAATGTTTGTGCCACATTAACAACGTCATCAATGGATTTATTTACTCGGATAAAGAATGCAACTTTAATATCTGCACGGATATTGTCTTTACAAATCAATCCTTCTTGTTGCATACGGTCAATCTGTAGTTTTTTCACAGAGATATCCATTATTTCCATTTTGTGAAATACGGGTACTACATATATACCTTTATTAAATGCAATTTTTGTTCCTCCAACACCTGTTCTTACAATTGCTTTACCTTGTGGTATCTTTTTATAAAATGATGCGAGAATAGCAAAAAACAGTAAGATAAGTAAGAATAGCGCTCCTATAATTAAGGCTATTAAGGTTCCTAATCCGAATTCCATAGTTCAATTTTTATTTAATGGTTATAGTTATGTGTTTATTTTCTTGACGATATAAACATTCTTGTCAGTTGATTTATTGATGATTAAAACTTTTTCTCCAAAAGAGAGTTGTTCTCCATCGTTGCTTGTTACGAGTAATTTGACAGGGTCATTCTCTATAAGAATTTCAACATTTCCTTTTTTATAATCAGATATGCTTGAAAGCATTTTACCTTCTTTGCCTATAAAATCAATAGATTCTTCACCATGATACCCTGTATTGTATAAAAATCTTGCAATAGGGGTAGTGGCATAGTGTGTGAAAAAAATTGCGATAAATGAAAGGGGAATAAGGATAACTACAGACTTCATACCAAGGTTGGCTACTGAAGGAATAGTTGTAGCTATTAGGGTTCCTGCCCAAGTAAAGAATTTTAGTAAAGTCAGAACAATCATAAAAGGGACTTTTCCTACATTCATATAATGTAGAACTTTTACAAAAAGAGAGGGTTCTGTGTGTAGGTGAGTATCTATTTCAGAATCAGATAAAGTATCTATCTGGTTGTTGTGCAAATCAAATTCGGTATCAACCTCTGCATCAATATCTACATCTAAGTCAATTTCTGGATTTATGTCTATATCAGTGCTATCTATTCCACCTCCCAAAAAAGAAACTATCCAGTATACAAATGAAATAATCATCAATACTGTCATTATAGCATTAGGCAGTGGATTAAATAAATGATGGATTAATTCGTTCATTTGATTGAATGCTTTAATTTTTCATCAAAATAAGAATAAAAATGTTCTTAATTTTGACAATCAAATATAATAAAATAAAATACATGAATTTAGTGAGATATCATTAAAATAAATTTTGTTAATATGAATTTTATTTCTTTATTTGTAACAATCTGTTAAAGCTTAATGCAATTAAAAAAAAGGTATTGTACGTAATGTGCAATACCTTTTTTGCGTTGTATAAACAAATTAGCTTTTTCTTTTAGCTTAAACCTTCTATTAATCCATCTACTAAGTCTATTTTAGTTGCCTGTGGTACTTTTGGTAAACCAGGCATTCTCATAATATCACCCGCAATTGCCACAATAAATTCAGCTCCGCGATTAATGACAATATCATTGATTATAATTTCAAAGTCTTTAGCAACACCAAATGCTTTTGCATCTGAAGAAAATGAATATTGTGTTTTAGCGATACAAACAGGAAATAAATCCATATCTGTTGATTTAAGTAATGCAAGTTTGCGTTTTGCCACTGCTGTAAATTCAACGTGTATTGCTCCGTAAATCTTTTTAGCTACTTGTTCTATTTTTAAAGCGATAGTATCTTCGTCCTTATAAGGGAACGATAGCTTATTACTTGGATTGCTTGCAATAGTATTTACTACAACATGGGCAAGTTCTTTTGCGCCTTCGCC
>JASLGC010000245.1 GCA_030150335.1 Flavobacterium sp. | reverse complement strand
TTAATTATTTGTTTTGTGTTATTTTATCAATAATAATATATCTTATTAATTGTTTTTAGTAAATTATTTGCTAAGTATGTTTGTGTGTGAATACATTTTTGCTTATACAAATAGAGTTATTTATTATAAAAGTTAATTATTCTTTTATTTATTGTTGTTTTATTTAAATTAATTGTGTTTATTTTTTCTTAAATGTAAATATTTTTACAATAGTCTATAATATTATCATAATTTGTAAATTTGTGTATAAATAAAAATGATCATATAATTTTTAACATAAATATATACCGAGTTATGAATATAAAACTACTTTCAATAGCACTTTTAATATGTGGTATTTCTTATGGACAAATTGGTATAGGTACAGATTTACCAGATCAGTCGGCTATGTTGCATGTTTCTGCTTCAAATAAGGGAGTTCTTGTTCCTGAAGTAAGTTTAACAACGCTAACAGATACTTCTATGATTAGTGGAGAAAATCCAGCGGAAGGTTTAATTGTGTACAATAAGTCAAATAATGACGATCTTAAAAAGGGCTTTTATTATTGGGGTATTAATCCTGAGGATGATACCAAAAAGCAATGGGTTAAAGTAATTGGTAGCTTAGATATGCTTTCTTACGTAAAAGAAAATCAATCAAAAGGTTCTCTTGTTGTAACTCCACTGGAAGAAGGTGTGTCAACACAATCTTTTGAGTTTAAATCTGATGAAAACTCTACGGAGGAGGGGGTGAAATTCAATGAAACTCTAACAGCTTTAGTAACAGAAAATAAGTTTCTTGCAAAGTATGATAAGTTAGGGGAATCTGGAGAAGTTATCGAGCATAGATATATTGAAGTAGATGATATTGGAGGACATGGTACTCTTGAAGAGCAAACTGCTATGCAAAATGAAGAGTTTTATTATGTAGAAACATTTGTAGAAACAAGTTTTAAATATGTTGATGAAAAGGGAAGTGCTTATGTACATAAAATGACAGATATTGTTGGCAAAGCTGAGACACTAACTACTCTTTACTTTATATCTGATTATAAAACTCCAAATAATATTGTTATTCCTGCATTGGTTTATTCCGCAGAAGATGGTAAGGAACAAATTATTGATTTGTCTCGTTTATTAGAAACCTCAGAAACTGTTACTTCTTTGTCTGTAGCAAATAATTTAAGTGGGTTAGAATATATAGATGAAACTAAAATTCCGCGTATTATAGATATAACCCCTTTAATTAAAACACCTTGGGGTAAAGCTAAATCGACAGCTTTGGATGGGATGCCTATTAATGGAGATAATATTTACACTCAAGGTTGGGTTGGTATCGGGTTTGATCAACCATCCGGAGAACCTGAAGAAAAATTAAGAGTGAATGGTAGTATTACAGCAGTGAATAGTTACTATGCAGATTATGTTTTTGAATCTTATTTTAAAGGACATTCAGCTTTAAAGTATGATTATAAATTTAATGATTTGAAGACGGTTGAGTCATTTATTAAAACGAATAACCACTTACCTGGTATTACTCCAATAAGTCATTTAGAAAAATCAGAAGAGGGGTATGCTTTTAATGTTTCTGAGCTTTCAATTCAGCTTTTGGAAAAAACAGAGGAACTGTATTTACATATAATTGAGCAAGCAAAAGAGATTGAGCAATTGAAGCAAGTAAATGCAGAGTTAGATATTCTTAAAAAAGAGAATCAAGATTTGAAAAGTCAATTGAATAGAATTGAGCATCTATTGAATGAAAAATCAGTTAAGTAATAAAGACAGGTTGTATTATGAAAAATATAAAACACTTTACGTATATATTATTGACGCTTCTTTTAAGCTTTAGTGGTGTACACGCTCAGATAACTAAGCACAATACTAAGATAAAAGATGGAAGTGTCAGTAATTCGGGCGCTGTACCTAATTCAAATGCTATTTTGGAATTAGAAAGTACTGCAAAGGGTTTCTTACTACCAAGAATGACTGACGCTCAAAGAAATGAATTGACTTCTAAGTTGAACGATGATGGTAATGGAATTACAATATATAATACATCGACTGACTGCATTAATTATTGGAGTAAAATGCAAAATGAATGGTTGAGTTTATGTGGTGCTTTACCTCCAGCTACAATAGATTTAAATCAAGCTTTATGTAGCAGTATTAAAGTAACACCTGCAGATGGTAATTCATTAGTCCAAGGTAAGTTTTTATCTCCACAAGATATTTTGTTTGTTGATTTGAATGTTACGTCAATTGGAATATATGAAATTTCAGCTACTACAGAAAATGGGTATTATTTCTCTGCCTCTGGGACTTTTATGAATACGGGAAATATGCGTATTGCATTGCATGGAGTAGGGACTCCGTTAAAGGGATATGATGCACCACCAAGTGGAGATGTTGTTACCTTTAATATCAATGGTAAAAAAGCAGCGAGTCAATGTAATTTTAAATCTTTTGTAAAAAAAGCAGCAATTGATTTTGATATTGTATGTACTTCAGGCACCTTCGAAGCAAATGGAAAATATTTGATAGGTGTTCCTGTAAAACAAAATGAAAATTATGTAGATGTCATTGTAAATGTAAAAACGCCTGGAGCATATAATATTAAAAGTACAGCGGTTAATGGAGTATCTTTTAACGGATCAGGGCTATTTGATAAAGCAGAAACTAATAAAACCGTTAGGCTATATGCTGAAGGAGTTCCAACTGCAAGTGCTGTTGGACAAACGTTAACTATTGAAACAAATTCAAATAACAAACCTAATAGCTCTTGTACAATTAAGTTGTCTATTCAGGCTGTAGATTATACAGTAGATTTAAGTAAATCGACTGCAAAAGGGGAGTTTTTACAAGGGAGTAAATTAACAGATCAAACGATAACAATTCCAGTACAAGTAATTGCACCTGGTATAGCAAACTTTAAATTAGAAAGTGCAGGAGTAACTTTTGCTGCATCAAACGTTAGATTGGAATTGAAAGAAGGAACAAATGAATCAAAACTCCAATATGTAACCTTAATAAATGATAAGTCAAATTTACCTTTACAAGAAAAGTTAATAATCTCGGGTCCTATTAATGATAATAAATTTAAAAACACATTTGAAATATCGTTAAAAGAAAGACCTGTTGAATTTAGTGTGCTATGTGAAAGCATAAAAATAAATGACCAACGATCTATATTTTCACCTGGTATTGCTATGGATGAGGACAATTTTATTTCATTAACTGTGCAGGTAAAGTCTAAAGGGTCTTATGAAATAAAAACGAATGTTGTAAACGGAGTATCATTTAGTGCAAAAGGGAATTTTGAAGGATCGGGTACTTTTGATATTAAACTACAAGGAAATGGTACACCAGAATATCCTATAAATAATGCTCAATATTTTATAACGACTAATAATGCTGATCAAAGTATCGCTCCTTGTAGTTTTAAAATAAATTTCAAATATTATGATATTAATATTTTAGTGATAGGAAGTAAAGCTTATGGACCAAGTACAGATCAAAATTATACTCAGGGTAAAATATTAAATACTCAAAGTAATTTTGGACCATCTGGAAAGGTTAAGGTTAACTCAATTAATTATCACAATGTTTCTTCATATTCAGATGGCAGAAAGTTGGGAACAGATTTACTGCAGAAAAAGATTGATATAGTGCTCGTTGTTTATTCAGGAAGGGTTAGTGGTACTGCGGAGGAAGTACTTAGTAACTTCATTATAAACACTAAAGGTGTAGTGGTTTATGCTGTTGAAAACAATCAAACACAATTTATGAGTTTTATAAAAAAATTAGATCATACTACTCAGTCAATTAGATTTAGTAATTCTTATACAATGACTAATCCAATTGTAAGCAATGTACCTGATCAAATTGCAGATGGTTCATTTGGTTCATTAAAAGGGAAACGATTAGGTAATGATGCTACAAACGGACACTATTTTTCTATTTTAGGAGCAAATATGTTACCAATTGCTACGCGAGATATGGAACCTGATTGGGTATGGGCTGCAATGCATAAAGAACACGGATTTATATTTGTAGGAGATGGTGGTTGGATGATGGGTAATTTGAAAAACACAAGTAATTCAATTTATCCTGCTGTGGCAGATTTTTTGGGTAATCCAATCCCTAAATATGATTATGGTAATAGAAATAGTAATGGAACTGTTTATAATAGTTTATTTTTTGCCAATGTTATGGAATGGGGAATAAATTATGTACTTAAAAATAAAAAAAGAGAGTAAAATAAATTGAACGTGTTAGGGTGTAAATTACCCTAATACGTTTTTATATACTACGTAACGGTTTGAATTTGTACGAAATGAAGATATTAAATAATTACTTGAAGTTCTCTTTGGTCTTGTTTACTTTGTTGTTTTCAGTTTTTGTTAATGGGCAAACAAGAGGAGCAAGAATAAGTGATAATACAGTTGGAAAAGCGAGTGGTGATCAAGGATTACATGAATTTGCTATTTTAGATTTAGAAAGTTTTGAAAAAGGCTTTTTGTTACCCCGTATGACAACAAGTCAAAGAGACGCTATTAACGTTGATTCTCAAAAAGACGGTGGTTTGATTATTTTTAATACAACAACTAATTGTGTAAATTATTATAACCAGAGTAGAAATACTTGGGTCAGTTTGTGTGGGGAAATGCTTCCAAGTAACCTTTCTATTTTACCTAATCAATGTAGTCAAATGCAAATTATAGGTAATTACTACGAAGGTCGCGAATTAGATGATTATAATGGAATTGTACTTGATGTAAGTGTAGCTAAAGCTGGATTATATCACGTTGTTGCGACAACAACAAACGACTATTTATTTCAAGCAAAAGGCGTTTTTCCAAGTAAAGGGAATTATCAAATTTATTTAAAGGGGGAGGGAAAGCCTAAAAAAGGACATAAGCGAAACTTGACAACTGGATTGCCTGAAGAAGAAGGCGATGAACTTACTATTAAGTTAAATGGAGAAATAAGTTCATGTTCTAAAAAATTTGTATTTGTAGAAAAACCGATGCCTAAATTTGAAATTATAGAAGCAAAGGAAAATGGGGTTTATATGAATGGCGTAAGAGTAGATTCTTCAAATACAATGACTCTTACAGTGAATGTAAGCAAAGAGGGGAGAGTTATTTTCTATAGTTCAATGGCAAATGGAGTTGAGTTTTTTGGAGATAAGAATATAACAACAGCAGGAATACATACTGTAATCTTACAGGCGAAGGGAACTCCTAATACAAATGGAAAAGTTCCTGTTCTAATTTATGGTAACTCTGAACATATAGTTGGCGGCCAGGAGGCTCCATTTAATACTGAGTATAACGTAAAAGGAGTTAGTTATAATATTTTAGATTGTGCTAAAATTGTACCAAAGGGTGAAGCTGAAGTAGAAAAGCCATTGACAAGTGCTAATAGTATGGATGTCAAGGTAAAAGTAGTTAGTTCAGGGAAAACTAATATCATAGCAACACATACAGCTAATGGGCAAGGAATTCGATTTGAATCAGGTGTTGTGATGTTGAATTATGTAAAGAATGGTACGAATGAGCAAATTGTAAAATTAACTGCTACTGCGGGAATACCAAATGTTGAGCCAAGTGTGGATCTAACTTTGTCAGGTACGGGATTAAATACTACGGGGCTTTGCAAAGTTAATTTACCGGTAAAACCACAACCAGTCAATTTTGTATTAACAGGAACGCCCGTTTTAGAAACGGGAGTCTTTATTTCTGATAAAAATGATGGTTATAAACCGTATATAACTCCTCGTACAAATATGACATCAGCAGGAAGTAGCGTTTTTAAAATTAAAACTCAAGTTAGAGTTAATTCTACAGGAAAGTACAAGGTTTCTACCGAAAAAATCAATGGAGTTTGGTTTAGTGCAGAAGGAAAATTTTTAGAAGGGGAAGTTGGGAAAATAAAAGAAATTGAACTAAAAGCTTATGGAGTGTCAGAAACGGATTTGCCAACACAAACCTATATATTAAAAACTAATAGTACAACGTCACAGAATATTACTCAAACGGTTAAAGTTGATTTTGTTTATAGACAGATGATGATTTACTCTATAGGAGGAACAAAAATTCATGGATGGCATTTAGCAGGAGATAATGGAGGTGAAAGTGCTTCGGGGTGGTTTATAACTCCTCGTTTAGTAAGAACTTTAAAAAACTTTGGATGGAATGGTATTGTAAGAATTGCAAGACTAAATTTTGTAGGATTAGGCGATCCTCAGACAATAGCTGTAGGAGTCGATAACTTACAAGATATGGCAGGAAGTAGTGTGACTTCAAGATTCAAAAATAATCTGAATAAATCTGATATACTTTTTTTAGGGGCACAGGGAAATTTGGGTGATGTTTTAGTTTATGATAATGTGTATCTTGGTGAGATTAAAAATTATGCAGACAAGAAAGGTGTTGTTGTATATGCAGATGGAAAGCCAGCGAGGTTAAAAGAATTTGTTGCATTATTTGCCGCAGAAAAAAACTTTAGTTCTGTTGGAGGAGCAGGACAAACTTTTTATCCTAATTTAATGGTAAGTACTTCCACTCCAAAAACAGAATTAATTTTCGGAAAAGAAGGAACTTATTTCAGTAAAGCTTATGGGATCCCAGGACGTAAGGGATTATATGGAAAGAATATTGCTGGTCATAGTGCTCGAACAACAGCGTATATTGGAAATTTACCATCAGAATTTATACCTATTGCAAAGAGAGAATTTCTAAATTCGACCTATACTTATATGTTTATGCATAAGGATTTAGGAGTGTTGTTTGCAGGAGATGGAGCTATGTTTGGAGGGGTTCCTGATCGTGGTTCGGGGCTAGGAAGTGGAGCTTTTGGTGTAGCAGCAACATTGGCAGGAGAACCTTTAGTAAGAAAATCGCCTCACCAACCCTACTCAAAATATGAATTTTACAATTCATGGTTGTTATTAAATATTGTTCATTGGGCAATTGATAATGCTCAGAGGAATCAGCCTAACATACCAAATACAAACAAACCATAATAAAAGTTATAAAGTAAATAAGGCCACTGTTAAAAACAGTGGCCTTATTTACTTTATAAAAAAACAAACTATTTTGTAAATCCTGAATAGTGCAATAATGCATCTATACTTGGATTTTTACCTCTAAAGTCTTTATATAGTTTATCCAATGGTTCTGAGTTTCCTTTTGAGAAAACTTTATCTCTTAAGATTTGTCCATTCTCGCGCGTCATACCTCCGTTTTGCTCTAACCATGCATAAGCATCAAAGTCTAACATTTCTGACCATTTATAAGAGTAATATCCAGCTGCATATCCACCTGCAAAAATGTGGCTGAAATATGTAGAACGATATCTCGGTGGT
>JASLGC010000226.1 GCA_030150335.1 Flavobacterium sp. | reverse complement strand
CTTGCCACTTCTGTAGGAGAAAAATCTCTTGTACCCTTTGGAATTCCAGGTTTCTTTGCCATCTCTAATTAATTTTTATTCATTTAACATTATACTACAAAACTACTACTTTTTTTAAAAAAACCCTATTCTGAGCGATATCAATAACAATTAGTTTACTGCAATCAAATAAGTGCCATTTTTTCATTATTTAATTAATTCTATTCAAATAACACAAGGATTTAAATAATTTTCGATATTTTTACTTTTAAAGCAACATCAATAGTAGCGTCAAATCTTCATGATAAAACTTAGTTTAGAGAATATCCGAATTGCCATTACAAGTATTAAGAGTCAAATCCTTCGTACTTGCATTACTATTTTCATCATTGCAATTGGTATATGGGCTTTAGTTGGGATATTATCTGTGGTGTCTGCTTTGAAAAATACCATCTTGACAGACTTTGCTTCGATGGGTGCTAATACGTTTACCATCAGCCAATATGACGTAGCTGGGAAAATGGCAAAAAACAAGTCGGTACAACAAATAAACCCTCCTATTACCTACGCCCAAGCACAGAGTTTTAAAGAGGACTACGCTTTTCCATTATCTACTGTTTCTATCTCTTTTCAAGCTGCTACTAATATTGAGGTTAAAAATGATTTCATGAAAACGGATCCTGAGATTTCAATATTAGGATGTGATGAGAATTACTTACCTAATAGCGGTATCAAGGTAGAGAATGGACGTAACTTCAGTTATACCGATATAGTAAACAACCACTTTGTATGTGTCGTTGGGTCTGACTTTTCTAAGAAAATGTTTAAAGAGTTTAGCCCGATAAACCAAGTAATTTCTATCAGAGGATATAAGTTTAAAATCATCGGAATTCTTAAAGAACAAGGGAGTACGTTTGGTCAAAATGAAGACCAACGAGTGTTTATTCCTATCCAAATTGCCAGAACTATCTTCAATGCATCAAATATCAATTACGAGCTAAAAGTAAGCTTGTTGCAAGACCATTTATTGGACCAGGCAACAGACCAAGCTATTTTAGACTTTAGAAATATTCGTCGTTTATCTCCTGCACACAAATCAAACTTTGGTATTGAACGCAGCGATGATATGATTCGCTCTATGCTTACGCAGGTAAATATGCTAAATGTTGCCGCTTGGGTAATTGGCTTGATTACTATCTTAGGGTCATCTATTGCTCTGATGAATATTATGCTGGTGTCTGTTACAGAGCGTACTCGTGAAATTGGTGTACGCAAATCTTTAGGTGCTAAACGCAAAACAATTGCTTTACAATTCTTTACAGAAACGGTTATTATTGGTCAACTTGGTGGACTAATCGGTACGCTATTGGGGATATTAACTGCTTTCGGATTGTCTAAAGCAATGAACTTCTACTTTGTAATTCCATGGACAGCCATCATTGCCGCTTTTGTTACAACTTTTATTGTAGCTGTTATCTCTGGTTTATACCCCGCTATAAAAGCCGCTAAGCTTGACCCTGTGGAGGCATTGAGATATGAATAGTTTTTTTAGTTATCAGTTGTTTTTAGTTGACAGTTAACAGTTATCAGTACTTACTCTGTAAACTGTAGACCAAAAAACTACTTATAAAACTCTTCTAAATCGAATCCCAATACAGCATTGTACTTTGTGTATTGTTCATCAATTGTAGCGCGAAGTTTAATGTGTTCTTGCGTAATTGGGTGGTCAAACTCAAGTTCCAATGCGTGAAGTAGCATTGCTCCGAGGTTATGCGTGTCTAACCAAAGTTTATTTTGTTTATTACATCCATGCGGACGACTACCAATAATCGGATGAAATATATGCTTGAAATGCTTGCGCAATTGGTGTTGTCTTCCCGTTTCTGGATGTGCTTCCACAAGAGAATAACGAGACGTTAGGTGCTTTCCAAAAGGCATATCCACCTCAACGCGTTGCAAAGTTTTATAATACGTCTTTGCCTCTTGTGTTTGCCCACTATCATTGGTCAATGCGTAATCTATCGTTTCCTCATCTATGGTGTACCCACGAACAATAGCGATGTACTTCTTCTCAACTTTTCGCGTTGCAAAGTCATCATTCAACACCTTTAATGTTTCTTTATCCAATGCAAATAACAACACCCCAGAGGTCTTTCTATCCAATCTGTGAACTGGATAAACGTATTGTCCTATTTGGTCACGTAAGATTTGAATAGCATACTCTTGGATATCACTCGCGATAAACGACTTGTGTACCAGTAAATCTCTCGGTTTATTAATTGCAACGATGTACTCGTCTTGGTAAAGAATTTCTAACATAGGCGCAAAGATAAAATAAGTCTGCACATTCTAAATAGCTAATTCCTAAAAAACAAAACCTCTTTTCTCATAGTAAAATAACCTTTTAAATTCTTTTAAAAATTGAAACGAACAGATGCTAAAACCTGAGTGGGCCTTAGTTTAAAACCTGTTCTTGATGTTTGAATGTTATTGACAATAACTTGCTCATATTCCTTTGTGTTCAATATATTTCGCCATTCAACATCAATGTCAATCTTCTTTTTATTCCACTTAAAACGATACATCAAATCCATAAAGCGATTTGAAAAAGTTTGTTTATCAAAGGTATTCTCTCGATAATCTAACTTCCAAACAAGACTATGGGCTTTAAATGGAATAACATCTAAACGAAGATTATGGCTTGTATTATAACTATTTACAGACATAAACTCATCATTTCGTTCTTGTTCTCCATAATTAAAATCATACGTAAGATTTGCCCAATCAAAGTGATTATTGGTTATTTGTAAACCATAATTATAATTGTACATGTTAATATTTCGTAGAGATTCGTTAATCAATACTTCGCTTTTATTCTTGTCAAAACTAAACACCCCTTTTACATTCATACTCACTTTGCTGAAAAACTTACCTATGTTAAGATTTGCTGTATGTCGAAAATTAGTATTCTTTTTGTCAATAGCTTCTATAACTTGCTGCCCATTATTATCTATATATGTTGCAAATAGTACTTTATAATCTGTTTTTGCATAACCAACACTCCCATTAGCAAATACTCCATTGAAAGGATTTTTAAATTCAAAAGCAACTCTTGAACTAAAGCTTTTAGTATCCTCAATCTTATTTTTAAAGGCTATAAAATCTAATCCTTTAAATATATAATTAGGGTATAATTGGCTTAAAGGAGTATAGGTTATCAACTGACTTGCACTTCCTCTAACAGTCCACATCTGAGAAAGCTTATAAGATGTATAAAACGAAGGTGTTAGATTTACTTTATTTTTTGTTGTCTTCTCATCTAAAACACGATCATTTAAAGAAAATGTATTCCATACTATTGGCAAGTTAAAACTCATATCCCATTTAGTACCTTTATAGTTAACCCCTGTCCTTAGCGCATTATTAAATCGATTGTAATTGATATCATTTTGATACTGACTTCCTACATTTTCTTTGTATTGTTGCCAACCATATAAATCTGTTTCTATCTTTCTATTTTCATATACCAAACTATACTCTTCACTAATGGTCCATTTCTTAACTTTCCAAGACATTGAAAAAGCATTACTGGTATAAAAAGTATTATCCAAATACTCTTGATTAAGAGATACGTATTGCTTTAATGATTCATCCGGGAAGTTTAAATCTGCAATAGGGTTTACGTCGTAATCTTGTTTATCACGTGTAAAATCAACAAGTGACTTAAAGTTGATAAACTTATTTTTACCTACTGGTATAAGTGTACTCATTGAGTTTTGCAAACTAAACGAAGGCGATTGTACACTTTGATGAATTGGATCAGTATTTAAGAATAACGCTCCTCTATTTTTAGATCTATTTAAACTAATAGTAACATAGTCTTTAAAGAAATTATCCTCTGTATTTTTCGTAAAAGTGAACACTGACTTAAAGTATTCTTCAAACAAGAAGCTATTGTTCTTACGACTATAGCGAATAACTTCGTCACTTTTATCTTCTGTTATATTTTTAATTTCAGTGTACTCCTCTCCATTGCGTTCTATTTCATTATTATAATAATAGACGTTAGTTCTCATTTCCAATTTCTCAGTCAATTTTGTAAGAAAATTAGCTGAAACTAAATGTGATTTATTGAAAAAATAACGAGATTGAGCAATTGAAGGAATAGCAGTTTCTGCTATATATAAAGTTGTTCCTACTGATTTAGAATACAAATATGTATCATAACTACTTCCTGTAGAAAAGTCGCGCAATTTATTAGCAACATTGTCGCCAGTATTATTCGCTTCGTAACTAAAAAGATATTGTACCCCTTTGCTTAAAAACATAGGCGAAAGCGAAGTATTCCACAAAAAAGGGTCAGCTCCAATTCCTACTCTTCCACTTCCACTAAAACTAACTTTATTTTTTAATCGAATATTTATAGCTGGATTTTCTGATGCTATTTTATTCTCCAGCATTTTTATTGGTTGGTGATTTTCTAATACTTCTAATTTATCAACGTGAAGATTAGGGAGAGCTTTCGTAATTGAAGAATACCTGCCTCCCATTAAATCTTTCCCTTCTACGTAAAACTTATTGATTTCTTTACCTTGATATTTGATTTGTCCTTCTTCAGAAACTTCAATGCCAGGCATCTTTTTTAATACATCTTCTAAAACGCGGTCGTTTTTTCCTGCAAATGCTTTTAAGTCAAAAACGATTGTATCGTTATGTTGTGTAACGGCAGACGCTTTAACGAATATCTCTTCTAACTGTGTAGCCTCAGGAACAAGTTCAAAAGTAAAATCTTGTGATTTATTAGCTATTTTTTTTGTCTGCGATAAAAAGTTTAATGCATTAACACGTATTATCACTTCCGGCTGATTACTTTTTAAAACAAGTTCAAAGTTCCCTTTTTCATCTACCATTTCATATAGGGTAACAGCTTTCGTTATTACATCTTCAATAATAACTGTAGCATGGTCAATAGGTTGTTGTGTATTATCCAACACCTTGCCCTTTATCACAACTTGTGCTTGCGTAGTAAAGAGAGTAAGTATAAAAAATAGTAAAGTAAAATGTTTCATAAAGTGAAATCGTCAGTGGGAAAAGTAACTAATGCTATTCTAATTCTATTGGTGTTGTTCTTTGTCAAATTTTTTATGATACCTCTTTTTAAAATATTCCTGATTATCTTTTACATAGTGAATATCCCCTCCTTGTTTTACTAATAGCAGATTCAGAGATTTATTAGTATTTATATATTTAATTCTCATCAAATCTTTTTTAGATACATCTGTAAAACCTCAAAGTTCACTTTAGGCTATCCAAGTATTTCTACTACTTTACTCTCTTAAAAATCAATTGATATTCACAACGCAGTACCTCTTCAAAATTCTGTATCTAAGAAACGCCATTTAACAAAAGAAAAAGTACTTCAATATTTTCATCCTATAATTTTTCAATATGATTAACATCATCACCAATACGTTTATTTAAATTCACTTCAGACTCTGAATTCGGTTCGACGTGAATAGTAATTCCACGCTCACTTAAAACTTGTTTTTGTGTTTTATTTGAAGCTATTTCCCGTGCTTTAAGCATTTTTTTAGCATCAACAAGCATAGCATTTTCATAGCCATAATATCTACTAACGGTTTGTGCCTTTTCACTTTTTCTAAACTCAAAAAGATAATCTGCTTTATCGTCTACTGCCTTAACTACAAAACCTGGTAAATTCTTAAACTTATAAGGCCCCTCCATTAAATCAATTTCATTTGTAAACCATACTGTCCACATTCTACCTCCTAATTCAGCAGTTGCCTTCTGAACTCTCATCCCTTCATACTCTTCAATTTCTGGTATTATGTCCCACTTTATTTCTTTTAATGAACTTTCCATCTTCATCAATGAAGCTCCCACTTTACTGACTACATAAACTTTCTGCCCTTCTCGAATAACAGTCCAACCTAAACGCGTTGACTTAACTCCTGCTGGTAAAAACATCTCCCCTCTAAACGGTGAATTCTTTTCCTCTGCTAAGAATTCAATTAATTTAGACTTTGACTCTGAAGAAAATCTCGATTGATTACCCCATACGTCTAAATACATTTTCTCTGTATAAACACTATCTGCATCTTTAATACTGGGTTTAAACACTACCTCGTATTCATAACGCATTACATCAATTTTTTCCTGTGCTTTAGCAGTAATCGAGCTTATAAGAACTACAAGCATGATATAAAGAATTCTTGTCATAAACTTCAATTTTGATTGTTATTAAAATAAAGTTATACAAATGTTAATAATCTTTAACTCAAAAGCAAATTAGAGCATTAATAAGTAAGACCATAACAAACTCTCTTTAAAATAAATACCTCTCAAATAAAGAATATGAATTACCTTTGCAAAACTATAAAACCCCAATTATTATTATTTTTTACGCCACATTTTTAATAGGATTGTCATAAGATTTACAACATCTATCCA
>JASLGC010000201.1 GCA_030150335.1 Flavobacterium sp. | reverse complement strand
TGCACCTCAAAAGGATCAAAAACATCATATCCTAAAAGTCTGATTACTGGCAAAATTAAAGAAGTCTTAGTGGCTTCTTCCGTTTGTATCTGAGGTAATAATCTTTCAATTCGCTTTCCAAACTGATTAATTGAGTCTTTAAATTCCATAAAATATTGTTTTAAAAATATAGCTTAATAAATAGTAAATTGGTAAAGTAATTTATATAATCCTACACTATTCTCAAATACTCAAATAAGAAATAAGAAAATCATAATTATAAAACAGTTCTATACAATTAACACAAATATTTCATATTAAATCATATCTAATATTATCATTAAGTATTGTATTTTAGATTTTTACAAAAAAAAACAATAAACCTTCACTCAAAAAAAAAGCATAGTTCACAAATATTTTTTCATTTAAACAATCATTTCCTGAGTAAACTACCCTCTCTCCACATAAACCTTTCCAACAAACCATTCCTCAAGTGGGTTCAACATAAACTCATCCCAGTCCTTACTAACCACAAACCATCTATCGGCTAATAATTCCTCCGGTTCTACAAAAAAGTTATCAGACAAAGCAGTAATCTCCTCATCAGTCAAATCCGTTACCTCCTGAATTGCTACGCTATCTTTCCATAAGGTGTGATCACAAAAAGCTACATTCATCAACTCATCAATACCTTGTTCACACAATACCTTCTCATTCGCCAAATCGGCAAAAATATGCTTAGCCACTTCACTAACAGGCAGGTCTCTATACATCAATAACTTCTTCAAAAGTGCAATATCCTCAGGGCGGTGCTCCTCTTGTACAGCTTCGCCCGTATCAAAATAACCTATGTACAAATCTGGAAAACTTGAAGAAAGTATCGAATCATATAAATCTTCAAAAAGTCCACTCTGAATCTCTTGAAAATCCTCCTCTCGTTTGATATGTTGATTCAAGTCTTCACAATACACTGCAATGTCCTCCGCCGTTAGCATCTTTGTAGAATACTCCCCACTGCTCAAATATGGATTACAAATAAAATACGTACCTACCAAATTCGTTTGCTTTACAAAATCATCCATCATAGTACTATCATCTACAATCCCTTTGATTCTATACACCTTGTGCCCACTTTTAGTGTATTCCACAAACTCAAAGTCGTATCCATACCATGGAGAGTCAGCATCCATGCCGTAAAACCCCATAAACAAAGCTACAGTCCAACTATTTGCGATAATTACCTTTGGTTTGATAACTTCCTCCATTAGCTTTTGAGTAATACTCAACTGTTCAATCAAGAATATTCGACCGTCAAGATGATCAAGCAATACATCTAACAAAGCCAAACTATTGCTTTCACGATGATAAAATAAATCGGTATAGGCAATATGAGGTACAAAGTCTATTTGTGATTCTTTAGAAGTAACCATATCAGTTACCCTTGTAAAATAAGGGTTGTAGGCATATCTTTTAGCTGGATCTTTTAAGTATGTAAACTTTACTGGTCCTACTACTGATTCGTCGGTAAAGGGCGGATTAAGTCCCAATACCAATATATCTTTCTGTTTATCATTAGCACAAAAACAGTATTTGCGATCCAATACAACTTCAGGAACTCCTGACGGGATAGAAGTATTTCCCCACACTTTACTAACTAATTGTTGAATATTCATAACAGCACTTTTATAGGTTATGAAACAAACTTAAACTACCTGATGTTCTATATCGTAACATCAGAACTAAATAAGCGCATTTTGCTAAAATATTTCGCATTACTGACAGAACTTTACAGTAATGGTATGACGAGGGAAAACATGATTTCCTTAGGCATAGTCGTATTATAATTGGTATTTGTTTACTAAAAAATGCTCTGACTAAAAGAACCATAACTATTTAGAGCAGAACTCTCAATAAAATACACAAGGCCATTAAAAGTACCTAATGATGATGAAGTTAGATTAAAAAAGGAGCTAAAAGTGCTATTTTTAATGGGCCAAGTAAAGTTATACTGAAGTGAATGAGTCACTTTTAGAAAAGTGTATTGCAATTATTTATACTTTCATGAGATGAATCTCAGACTCATAAAAAGCCATCTGTTCGACTTATTTCCGTGTATTGTCCGTAATTCCGCCGTATATGAAGGGTTTTATTCGAAGCATATACGCTTTGTATACGGATTTAGATGGGGTTAAAGATGAGTGAAGTATATTCTTTACAACAATATGATAAAGTACATCAAACCTACATTTGTTTACTTTGCTTTTCTGACGGATAAAGTTTCAATATGAGTAAATAAATGGTCTTTTCGCTTATTGTAAAAACTGCATTCTCCCATTGACTGTATGTGATGCATCTAATATTCTTTTGTAATTTACAAACTAATCGTCAGTTAGTAAATTATTAGATAGTATCGTCAATTTACTACTTATGATAAACAGCGGCAACTTGCTCTAAAACTTAATCATAATACACAATAGGCGTAAATACAATCTAATCCCTATCATTGAACAAATACCAAAATCCTTACTATAATTTATCTGCAAACTATTTAATCTTCTTGATAAATCGTCAACTTTCACACTTGATACGACACTTCGAATTTTCTCAAATTAGGATAAAAAAAAATCAACAGTCCAAATAATCGAACTGTTGATCTTAATTACTGTTGTCTAACAACTTATTTTTTTCTTATTAACTGAGCGTATAATAACTCCGCTACTTTTTCTGATGACGCAGGGTTCTGTCCTGTAATCAATAAACCATCTTCTATTGCATACGGTTCAAAGTCTGGAAGTTTACTGTAAACACCTCCATTGTTCACTAACATATCTTCTAAAAGAAATGGAACTACTGATGTAAGATTTACCAATGCTTCTTCTGAATTGCTAAATCCTGTAACTTTTTTACCTTTAACAAGAGGTTCTCCTGAAATAGCTTTTACGTTTTTCAACGCTGCTGGAGCGTGACATACAAAAGCAACAGGTTTGTCTGCATTATAAAAACGCTCAATCAACTTCGCTGAAGTTTCACTAACAGCTAAATCCCACAGTGGTCCGTGACCTCCCGGATAGAAGACAGCATCGTAATCTGCAGCTGAAACATCTCCAAGTACAATAGTTTTACTCAATTGCTCTTGTAACTTTTCATCTTCATTAAAGCGAATAGTTGCTTCTGTTTGATTCTCAGGTTTGCTACTTGTTGGGTCTATCGGTGGTTGTCCCCCTTTTGGAGATGCCAATATAATGTTAGCCCCTTTATCTGCTAAATAATAGTAAGGAGAAGCAAACTCTTCAATCCAAAAACCAGTTTTCATACCAGTATTTCCCAACTGATCATGAGATGTAAGTACAAATAATATATTCATTGTTTGATTCTTTTTAGGTTGTAAATACCGTTGTGACACTACACAATTGTTCTATTGCCACAACGGTATTCTTTAATATATTTTAATTGAAATCAAGTGATTTAGTAACTCATTTCCATTATAATTTTCACATCTGCAGGCGTTAAATTCTTGTGTTCTCCAAGTCCAAACCATCCGCGTTCTGTAAAACGTTCAAAGACAATATCTGCAGTTTGTGCGTAGTCATCTACATACTCAGACAATTTAGTTTGTATTCCTAATGAATGGAAGAACTCCACTGTTTTTTGAATACCTGCATTTGCTTTATCTTCAAGTGTTCCTTCTTGAACATTCCAAATACGCTCTGCATATTGTGCTAACTTTGCTTTTTTGGTCTCAAAATTATATCTATAATGACTCGGTGCAACGATTGCTAAAGTACGCGCATGGTCTATTCCGTATAGTGCTGTCAACTCATGCCCAATAGCGTGCACAGCCCAGTCACTTGGAACTCCTTGTTGGATTAGTCCATTTAGTGCCATAGTACAACTCCACATAAAGTTAGAAGCTGCTTGATAATCAGATGGGTTTTCGATAATAACTGGCGCTACTTCCACCAACGTTTGCAAGATACTCTCTGCAAAACGATCTTGTAATGACGCCCCGATCTGATACGTCATATATTGTTCTAAAACGTGGGTAAAGGCATCAGCAATACCGTTAACTAATTGTCGCTTAGGAATTGATTGTATCACTTCTGGATCTAAGATTGAGAACACTGGAAATAACCCTGGTCCTCCCATTGCTAATTTCTCCTTCGTTTCTTTTCGCGTGATTACAGCACCTGAGTTCATTTCAGAACCCGTAGCTGGTAATGTTAACACAGAGGCAAAAGGCATTCCCTGTGAGATTGGTGAACGATTAGTCAATAAATCCCATGGTGTCTCTCCTTCGTAAAGTGCGGCAGCTGATAAAAACTTCGTTCCGTCAATTACCGATCCTCCTCCTACTGCCAACAAAAAGTCAATATTTTCTTCCTTGACTACTTTTAATGCGTCAAGTAATAGACTATATTCAGGGTTAGACGGAATACCAGCAAATTCAACTACTTGGTGATCTTTAAGTGCATTTTTTACTTGGTCGTAAATACCATTGGATTTAATACTTCCACCTCCGTAAAGCATCAATACTTTCGCATTTGTTGGTATCTCGTTTTTTAATACTTCTATCTATCCTTTTCCAAAGAATATTTGGGTTGGATTTTTATATTTAAAATTGTTCATATTGGATATTTTTAATTTTG
>JASLGC010000092.1 GCA_030150335.1 Flavobacterium sp. | reverse complement strand
TCGTAAACTTTAACTCCCCAACGGTTATATATTTCCACGCGGTTATCTGGATATTTGTGTAAGTTATCAATGCGGAAAAACTCGTTGTGTCCTGTACCATTTATAGATACAAAGTTGTATATCACAACATCGCCATCTAACATCCAATCCGTATTAACAGTAGCTAAGGTAAAATACCCTACATCTTCAACCGCAATCGGCGTAGTTACCGTTTGATTTGCTTCATCTACAATACCTCCTTCATCTACCCACATATTATCCTTTGCATTCCAACGAACAATACGCAGATTTTTATCTGCTTCTAACAACAATTCAGCTGGTGTAGTACGCTTGTCATAACTCAAAGTAACAATAGCATTCTCCTGCTTATTGTCTCTCTTTTTTATAATCCAGTACTCCATATTATCCACTAATTGAATAACCCCTGCCTTTTTGGTACGTTCATCAAAGAACTGCTTATCCTTGTAAATATACTCTGCAGAGAATATATCTTTATTTGACTTAACCAATGACGTTCCCGCTGGTCGATACATTCCTTGATCGCCAATAGGAAAAGTAAAATCACTTTTACCCTCCTTTTCGACAGCCCCTTCCAGGTGACTCTTATCCGATGGATTAACAGCTTGTGCTTTATCTAAAAAAGTAACAGCTCCTTTGTTTTTATCAACCTTTCCAATACCATTTAAAAAATCAGCCTTACCCGCCACAATCATATTGTTTTGAATATCAAAAGCCATCTTCTCTGTAGCATTGTCTAACACTAAGTCGTTAAACTTAGTTAAGCTATCCCCCTCTATTTTCTGTACATCCTTACCTTTCAGAATAGTTATACCTTCAGGCGTCTTTCCCTTATAATCAAAACTTCCTTTATTTGTCAGGTGTTTATGCACCATAAAAGTTCCGTTATTTTTAAAATCTGCTTTAGCCTTATTCTCAAAATCATAATGCGTAGAAAGCAATGAACCAGGCTTTACATAAAGCTGTCCTTTATTCACTGTTTGAGCCATCGTGCCTAACGGAGTAAGAAATAGAACTACTAAGAGTGTATTATAATTAATTTTCATCATGTCGCTCTTTTATAGTTCACTATTTTACTACAAACACGATGTTCATAATTGAATAAGGATTCCCCGTACCAATTACTTTATACGTCATTTTACCCTCAGCTGTAATTTTAATTTCACTAAAGGTTGTCATATCGTAATCAGTTACATAATAGTACAGATCCGTTGCCTTTGGAAAATGAGGAATACCGCCCTCTTCTTTCCCTGGAGCCCCATCACTAACTACTACATTTCCTTCTAAACCAAACTGCTTTTTGTACTCAGCATATAAGTCTTTCGTTACTGTTTCATTATCAGGGGTTACTATTGACGTATCAAAAACAATAGAAGGCATATAGAAAAATTTCACTGCCTTATTATCTGTTGTTACCATTTGTTGCCATTTAGCACCGTCATTATAATAAAACCCAGGCACTACATCATTAATAGTACTGGTATTATAAACTGTCATACCTGCTACGTGTGCGTCTAAAGGTTTCGCATCTGTTGTTTTTTCTAATGCTAAACGAGGTAACAAAAGACCTTTATTTGTAGCATCTAACTCTAAAATTGCATCTGCATTAACATCCGGAGTATTAGTATTAGCTCCCGCTACTCCAATTTTAGTTTGTGCAAATCCTAAAGTCGTTAGTAAAGTAAATGCAAATCCTAAATATATTTTTTTCATAATGTTATTTTGAGTTTAAGTGAAAGGAAGTACAAGTGGTGAGTTGTACTTCCTTTTTTTAATTATCTTGTTGTTTTGAGTTTGAAGTTGTCATTAAGGCTATTTTACCAAATCACCTGTGTATTCAACTACTACGTCATAATCACCTGTAGGAACTACAATATATTGTCCTGCTGTACCAATGTTGAATACTATTGTAGTACCTGATACTTTGATATCAGTAGCAGTAGTAGCAACTACTATATTTCCTTTCATTAATTTAATTGAAAGTACGCCATTTATAGCTTTATTACCTGTAGCATTAGTTAATTCAACCCCTGAAGTTTTTGCTGTATTCTCTCCAACTTGTGTTGTTCCTTTAGCTAAGTACACATAGCGACCGTTATAAACATTTCCTGTAAAAACAATATCTCCTTCTTCTGTAATGTTATCTCCTAAAGCTGTTTTTACAATATCTTTATACTTGTTAATCAAATTAGTTAACATAGAAAGAGGCAATTCAATCTCTTTGTTTTCATTTTTCTTCGTTACATCATTATAAACAACGTGGTAGAAAACGTGTGGAGTTTTATCAGTTACAGCTGTGTCTTTATCATCACCATCGTGGTCACCAAAATACACGTTACCACCAGCGTTTAATACATTTGTAATTGCCTTTTTGATATCCTCATTATTCTCAATAGACGATAGAATATCTCCTGTCATATTGATATAATCAGGCTGCCCTGCTTCATTGTCGTATTTATAGAAGATCTCTCCTTTTTTAACGTCTGCATCTACTGGAACATCTACTTTAGTATAATCTTTTAATTTACCATCAACCTCGGCTTCAGTTCTTGTAATTGAAGTTTTAGTCTCAGCTGCTGCTACTAACTCATTTAAGTTAATTGTTTTATACACTCCCAGACCTTTATCATAATATTGGAATTCCCAAATTGTTTCTTTCCCTTGAGTTGGGTCATTTGGATCCTTATCTACCTCAATCCCTTTATAAATAACATTTCCTTCATACAACTGAGTGATGTATTGTAAATACTCTACTCCTGTAGTAAAAGTCTTATCTCCGTCATTTGCTTTAACCGTAATTAATGTAGGCGATTCTAAAATCTCTTTGATGTTATTTACAACAACGCCTTTTACATCAATTTTAATAGCCCCCTCAGTATCTGCGTTTAATCCTTTAATAGCTTCCTCTTCAACCTCCTTAAGGTCTTTATCTTTATTTGCTGGATCTTTTAATGCCTTTTCAATTGCTTTTGTAATTGTAGCTTCATTGAAATATACATATCCTATTATTTTACCATTCTCATCTTTAAGATCAATAAAGAAAGTATTTGTCTCAATTCCACGAATCATATTCGTTAAGTTGATCGTATTTGTTTTGTACTTACCCCCCTCATAAGTTACATAAGACATTTCACCTGTCGAAGGATCATATACAATTGTAGTATGACTTTCTCCAACAACTGGTTTACCTTCACCATCTACATTTCCTGGGTTAGTAGGAACGATATAGTTAATCAATGCTTGAAGATTAGTTACATCTTTTCCAATTTTAGTGATATTATCTCCTAAATTTTTAATTACTTTATCTAACTCTGATTTACTAACAATTCTATTCCATTGAGCACCATCCCAATAATAGAAACCTTTAGGTAAGGTATCTTTTTTTTCTTCATTCACATTATAAACCAAAAGGCTTTCTACTTGAGCCCCAACAATTGGTTTGTAATCCTTAATGTCTGTTAATTCAACTCTTGGAATTAATAAACCTTTAGTTTCAGAGAAAATTTCAAGTTCAGCTGAAACAGCTGGATCAGGTGTACCGATACCGACCTGTGCATTAGCGAAATAAACTGATCCTAAAAGTGCTGCGATTAATGTTATTTTTTTCATGTTTAATAAAGTGTTTGTCTTATTGTTGTTTATAATTTAATTTTTTGTGTTACGTTCAAATTTGATTTAACTGAACAGTTTCTTGTTTTTACCTTAATAGGAATTCTTCTACCCACTAAGCAACCATTTCTATAGGTTTGTATAAATATTACCTCATACATTACTCCAGTTGGCTTTCCGTTCTCATCTACTTCTTCGATAGGTGTAATCTTACTTGGCATTCTGAATTTATTATTACCTAAATCAGTAAGTTCAACACCGCCTCTTTCTTCCGTAAAAATCTTGTAAGTACTACAAGCATCACTTGGCAAAATTTCTAATACACCAGCATTACAGATGTCTTTTGTATCTTTTTCAATGTCGAAATTACTTCCCAGATCAATCTTTGGAGCTATACTTACCTCGTACACTTTTGTAAAGTTTCCTAAAACCCCAACGATACTACCATACGAAATCTTAACCCTATCAAAAGGTTCATCCACCTCATCAAGGATCATCTTAAACTTGTTCTTGTAACCGATTCCTAATAGTTTTAAGTCAATTACTTTTACTCCTCCCGTTCCATCAATTTCTTCACCTACCTTTTGATCTCCAAGGTAACGTTGGATTTTATATCCCTTAATCAACTCCAAACTCAATATAGGGTTACCTGGTACTTCTGTAATAATATGTAGTTTATCACCTGGTACTGCTTGTTGTTTAAACACTACGGTTAAACTTGCCATATTCGCCACAGCTACCCCTCTTGAAATCATTGCGTATGTTTCTAAATTATCATCAACAGCATTCCAAGCATTAGAAACAGAAGCCGTTGCACTGGCAACTCCTAAACCGATATCTTGTACTCCGTGAAGCACATCTAATACAGATTCATGAACACCTGATGTAACAGGAGCACAATATCCTTCACTAAAACTATCTACTCGCTTCTCGTAGTAAACACCATATACTTTTGCCAATTGAGCTACTCCAACTAAAGCGCCTAAAGAAATTTGTACCCCATGATACGCTTGAGCTCCATTCTTATCAGAAGGAACGAATGTGTATTCAAATACGTTGTCAGAAGCTAATAAATCCAGCACTCCACCAGCAACTGGTTTAATAGCCCCAATTCTCTTTCCTTTCGCATCAAGCCCTACAACCGACATTCCTCCTGCCAATACCAATCCGCTATACTCCTTACCTAACTTAATCGTAACTGGCGTACCCGCTGGAACAGGTTGATCTCCATCAAAATAAATATTCTGCCAAGTAGTCCCTAATCCAAGTAAAGCTACAGTCGTAGAAATAGTAGAGTGTGTTCTCGGATCTGTGTCTATTGCATTTTCTTTACCTGCAACAAAACCACCTAAAGTCGTATATGAAGTCGTCTTCCATTTACCAACACCCGTAGCATATACACGCTCTGTTAATGGAGGACAAACTGAACTATCCCATACGTTTACAATTAAACTTTCAAAAGTTGCACAACCATTACTTGATTCACTCGACACTGTTAATGTGTAAATACCAGGAGCTGTAAATTCAACTGTATCACCTGTTTTTAGCTTTGTACCGTTATGGTCATACCAAAATACATTAGAACCATTTGTATATACTGCTGGTAATTCGACATAAACTGGTGTATTACTATCAGAATCAAACTTTAATCCTCTCCTATTTCCACCTTCTATTTCTAATTCTGGTACTGGATTATATTCTATAACAATCGGATCAGATGGTTCAGAAAAACATTTTTCATTATTCTTAATACGCACTGTATAAACCCCTGGCTGATCAGCTACGAAAGTCTTTTCTTTTCCTCTTTTCGCTTCTTGCTCTTGTTCTTCTTTAGTTGCATTTTTATCAACATTACCCTCAATTGCAACTCCATTCAAATACCATTGATAAAAATCAGCTTTCTCATTTACTGTTAGAATTCTCTCGTCTCCTGAACAAATTTTTTCACTTTGTCCGTTTACAGTTGGTTTTGCAGGCATAGGAAGTAATTCTACTTTCACTTCAGCAGCATTCCCTTGGAAACAATATCCAAAGTCCTCTACGGTTACATAGTAAGTTGTATTAGCTAAAGCAGTAACAGTAATAGATGATCCTATTTGTGGTACATCTGTTCTTTCTTTTGTCTTATACCATTTGAAAATCGGGTTATCTAATTTTGATTTCCAAAATAAGGGTAACTTAGCTGTTAACTCTACAACTTCACCATAACAAACTGTTGCACCTCCTTTAAGCGTTATAGAACTCTTGTCAATACCAACACAATTCGTCGATAACTTATACTCAACTTCTTTTGAAGTATCTATTCCGTGCTCGTTCTTATAAGTAACTACAGCCCTATTCGCTACTTCCTTGGCTGAAGGAGCCTTATTAACTTTAGTTTTTAACGTAAGATCAATTGACTCACCTACTTTAAGTACTCCTACCTTAAACGTAATCTTATTGCCATCTACTATACCACCACCATTATCAATAATCTCAATTATATCAGGTACAGCCTCACTAATTACATCTTGAATCACAAACGACTTTAAGTCTTTATTACCTGTGTTTTTTACAGTAATTAAATATGTCAATTCATTTCCAACCGAAGCTTGGTTACTATTTGTTCCATTACTACTTCCTATCTTAGTAATTGCAACATCGTAATTTGGCGTTACCCCAATCTCAGTACCTGGTTTCTTTGTAGTGTCAGGGGTTATTGGTTTATTATTATCTGTTGGCGGTAATGTAGGAATCTCTTCTCCTGTCTGATTAATTATAACCACAGCTATATTTTTAATAACATCAATTCCCTCTAAATTGCCATTTACTTTAGCTGTAAAAGTAAAAGCAGTACTTTTTCCAGCTTTCAGTTCTCCATCACCTGTAA
>JASLGC010000073.1 GCA_030150335.1 Flavobacterium sp. | reverse complement strand
TATTAACGGATAAATAATATAGTAAAATGGCACATCCTAAGAGAAAAACCTCGAAAACAAGAAGAGATAAGAGAAGAACTCATTACAAAGCAGTAGCTCCAACTATCGCTACTTGTCCAGTAACAGGAGAAGCTCACTTATACCACAGAGCTTACTGGCATGAAGGAAAAATGTACTACAGAGGACAAGTTGTAATAGACAAGACAGCTGCAGTAGAGGCATAACTTTTGAAAAGTACAGATTAACTCTCACAATGTGTGAGAGTTTTTTTTTGGCCTATAAAGCCAAAAAAAGTACTTTATAGCTCAGAAAGACCGAAAATTCGTTTTTTTTTTGTAATTTTCGTCTCTTTTTGGAATGTTTTTATAAAGTAAAGCAATACCATATGACAAAAATACATGCAGCCATTACCGCAGTTGGATGTTACCTACCGGAAGATAAGCTTACAAATGCTCTTCTGGAGAAGATGGTTGACACTAATGACGAATGGATAACTAGTCGAACAGGAATCAAGGAAAGAAGAATTCTTAAAGCACCTGGTGCTGGAGCTTCTTTTATGGCTATAAAAGCTGCCGAAGATTTACTACAAAAATCAGGTACCGATCCCAAAGACATTGATTTAATCATTTTATCTACCGCTACACCAGATATGCCAGTGGCATCTACAGGTGTTTATGTAGCTACAAAAATTGGAGCAACTAATGCTTTTGCTTTTGACTTACAAGCAGCTTGCTCAAGTTTCCTTTATGGAATGTCTGTAGCTTCTGCTTATATAGAATCAGGTAAATACAAAAAAGTATTATTGATTGGTTCTGATAAAATGTCTTCTATTATTGATTATACTGATCGTGCAACTTGTATTATTTTTGGAGATGCTGCTGGTGCAGTATTATTCGAACCTAACACTGAAGGGTTAGGAATACAAGACGAATACTTACGCAGTGACGGAATCGGTCGTGAATACTTAAAAATCGATGCAGGTGGTTCTATACTACCAGCAAGTGCAGAAACTGTTGCTAACAAACAACACTATGTTTTCCAAGATGGAAAAACAGTATTTAAATATGCTGTTTCAAACATGGCTGATGTTAGCGAAAAGATCATGCAACGCAATAACTTGTCACATGAAGATGTAACTTGGCTTGCAGCACATCAAGCGAACAAACGAATTATCGATGCTACCGCTCATAGAATGGGGTTAGATGATTCTAAAGTTTTAATGAACATCGAAAGATACGGAAATACAACATCTGCCACTTTACCACTATTACTTTGCGATTACGAAAACAAACTAAAAAAAGGAGATAATATTATTTTCGCTACTTTTGGAGGTGGATTTACGTGGGGTTCTATTTATTTAAAGTGGGCTTATACAAAAGAGTAAAAAACAACTAACCAATACATTAGGTATGGATATTAAAGAAATTCAAAATTTAATTAAATTCGTAGCAAAATCAGGTGCTACAGAAGTAAAATTAGAAATGGATGATTTTAAAATCACCATTAAAACGACTGAAACTGGAAACACTGAGACTACTTACATTCAACAAGTACCAGTAGCATCAGCTTTAGCACAAGCTCCTGTTGCTCAACAAGGCGTTGCCCCTGTTGCTGCTCCTGTTGCTACTGAAGCTAAAGCAGATGAAGATTCAAAATTCATAACTATCAAATCCCCTATCATTGGTACTTTCTACAGAAAACCAGCTCCAGACAAAGAGCCGTTTGCTGAAGTAGGTAAAACAATCAAAACAGGAGATGTAGTTTGTGTAATTGAAGCAATGAAATTATTCAACGAAATCGAATCTGAAATTTCAGGAAAAATCGTTAAAGTATTAGTTGACGATGCTTCTCCAGTAGAATTTGACCAACCTTTATTCTTGGTTGATCCATCTTAAGAAATTTTTCAAAACAAACTTTCGTTCTCTTGTAGAACGAACTAACTAGAGTAAAAATTAAAGTTTCAAGAGATGTTTAAAAAAATATTAATCGCTAATAGAGGTGAAATTGCTCTACGTGTTATTAGAACATGTAAAGAAATGGTCATAAAGACTGTAGCAGTTTATTATACTGCAGATGCAGATAGCTTACACGTTCGCTTTGCTGACGAGGCTGTTTGTATCGGACCAGCTCCAAGTAACCTATCTTATTTAAAGATTTCAAATATTATTGCAGCTGCTGAGATTACAAATGCAGATGCAATTCATCCGGGGTATGGTTTTTTAGCTGAGAATGCTAAGTTTTCTAAAATTTGTCAAGAACACGGTGTTAAGTTCATTGGAGCTGGACCTGAGATGATTGAACAAATGGGAGATAAAGCTACTGCTAAAGAAACAATGAAAAAAGCTGGTGTTCCTACAGTTCCTGGGTCTGATGGACTTATTGAATCTTTAGAACACGCTAAGAAAACAGCTAAAGAAATTGGCTTCCCTGTTATGATGAAAGCTACTGCCGGTGGTGGTGGTAGAGGAATGAGAGAGCTTTGGAAAGAAGAAGATGTTGAAAAAGCATGGGAAAGCGCAAGACAAGAAGCTGCTGCCGCTTTTGGAAATGATGGTATGTACATGGAAAAACTTATTGTTGATCCTCGTCACATCGAAATCCAAGTTATCGGTGACCAATATGGTAAAGCATGTCACTTGTCTGAACGTGATTGTTCTATTCAAAGACGTCATCAAAAATTAACAGAGGAGACCCCATCTCCGTTCATGACAGATGATCTACGTCAACGTATGGGTGAGGCTGCTGTAAGAGCTGCTGAATACATTAAATACGAAGGTGCTGGTACAATCGAATTCTTGGTTGACCGCGATAGAAATTTCTATTTCATGGAAATGAACACTCGTATTCAAGTTGAACATACAATTACAGAACAGGTAATTGATTACGATTTAATTAGAGAGCAAATTTTAGTGGCTACAGGTACACCAATTTCTGGTAAAAACTATATCCCTAAATTACACGCTATCGAATGTCGTATTAACGCTGAAGACCCTTTTAATGACTTCAGACCTGCTCCAGGTAAAATTACTACAATGCATGCACCAGGTGGTCATGGAGTTAGATTAGATACCCACGTTTACTCTGGATATACTATCCCTCCTAACTACGATTCAATGATTGCTAAAATTATTACAACTGCTCAAACAAGAGAAGAAGCAATCAACAAAATGAAACGTGCTTTAGATGAATTCGTAATTGAAGGAATTAAAACTACAATCCCATTCCATAGACAACTTATGGATGATCCAAACTATGTAGCTGGTAATTACACTACTGCATTTATGGATACGTTCGTAATGAAACCATTGAATGAGGAATAAAATAAGATTAGAAAAGCCGGCTTTTTAGCTGGCTTTTTTTATGAGAAAAAACTAAAAAACCAACACAAACCTTTATTCTACATCAATAAATCAGTTTTACCCTTCAAAACAACTCAATCCCCTTCTTTTTAACAAAAAAAATAAATTACTCATTTTTTTAAAAAAAACTGAAAAAAACTGAATTTACTTGGAAACAAACATTATATTTGAACATAATTTATTTATTTCAATACAATGCATACAGGTGTAATTAAGTTCTTCAACGAAGACAAAGGATTTGGCTTTATAACTAACGAAGCTACAAAACAAGACATTTTTGTTCACATCACTGGATTAAAAACAAAAAATGTTAGCCAAGGTGATCACGTTTCTTACAACGAAGAAAAAGGAAAAAAAGGATTGATTGCTATTGACGTAGAAGTGATAGGAAATTAATTTTACGATATATAATTTTCAATTACTAAAAAGCTATTCTTATATTAGGAATAGCTTTTTTTTATGCTCTTATCTTCTAATTAGAATTAATCTAAATACATATTGCCAATATAAAGTTAATTGCTATAGCTCATCGAGTTATAAAACTTTGTAATACAATACTTCGGCAGTATATTTGTATGTTGTATTAATATAAATACTTTAACATATGCAGTCAAGTCAACTCGATTTTATACCTATTCTAATGCAAATAGTACTTGCAGCAGGATTTGTCTCAATGACAATTTGGGTATCAGGTAAATTAGGACCGAAAAAATCTTCTAAAATTAAAGATAGTACTTGGGAATGTGGATTGGAATCACTTGGTAGTGCTCGTATCCCATTCAATGTAAAATACTTTCTAGTAGCTATATTATTCGTTTTATTCGACGTAGAAGTAATTTTCTTATACCCATGGGCTATCAACTTCCAAGAATTAGGATGGGATGGATTAATGAAAATGGGAATTTTCTTATTCTTACTACTTGTAGGATTATTATATGAATTTAAGAAAAAAGGTCTCGAGTGGGACTAAAAAATCAGAAAGAGATGAGCGATAAAAAATACAATACAGTAGAGGCTCCTGAAGGATATGTAGGAGAGGGATTTTTTGCAACGAAATTAAGTTCTGTAGTAGGATTAGCGAGAGCTAATTCAATGTGGCCACTTCCTTTCGCAACTTCTTGTTGTGGAATTGAATTTATGGCAACCATGGCTGCAACTTATGACGTAGCACGTTTTGGTTCTGAACGTATGAGTTTTTCACCCAGACAAGCTGATATGTTAATGGTAATGGGAACTATTTCTAAAAAAATGGCACCAATATTGCGTCAAGTGTACGAACAAATGGCAGAGCCTAAATGGGTAATCGCTGTTGGAGCTTGTGCTTGCTCTGGTGGTATATTTGATACTTACTCAGTACTACAAGGAATTGATAAAGTTATCCCTGTTGATGTTTACGTACCTGGATGTCCTCCAAGACCTGAACAAATTTTAGACGGTGTACTTAAACTACAAGAGATCATAAAATCTGAATCTGTAAACAGACGAGGAACGAAAGAATATGATGATTTATTAGCTTCTTACAACATAAACAAATAGTATGGCATTAGATAATAGTACAATTCAAAAGAAATTAATTGACAACTTCGGTATGTCAGTATCTGAATTTCATGAACAACATGGAATGTTAGCATTTGAAGTTGCTTCTAATGATCTACATAACGTAGTGAAGTTTCTGAAAGAAGATTCAGAAATGAACTTCAATTTCCTAACTGATGTTTGTGGAATTCACTATGTAGAAAATCCAGAAAACAGACAATTAGCAGTTGCTTATCACATGCATAATTGGATTGACAATGTGAGAATACGCATCAAAACGTATTTAGATATAAAACATCCTGTTGTTGATTCTGTAACTGATTTATTCAGAAGCGCAAACTGGCAAGAAAGAGAAACGTATGATTTTTATGGTATAACGTTCAAAAATCATCCGCAATTAAAGAGAATCCTTAATATGGATCAAATGGAATCTTTCCCTCTGCGCAAAGAATTTCCAATGGAAGATGCAGGACGTACTGACAAAGATGATAGATTCTTTGGTAGAACAGTTCATAATTCATAATACAAACTGAAAGGAAAAAGATTATGTCAGACTTATTATTACCTCCTGAAGAGCGTTACGCTAAGTTAATTGAAGAAAAGTTCCAAGAAGATGGAACTGAATTACAAATATTGAATTTGGGTCCTACCCACCCTGCTACTCACGGTATTTTTCAAAACATCATTTTACTTGATGGGGAAAAAGTTATTGATGGAGAGGGAACAGTAGGATACATACATAGAGCATTTGAAAAAATAGCTGAAAACAGACCATTCTTTCAAATCAACGTTCTAACAGACCGTTTAAATTACTGTTCATCACCAATTAATAACACTGCTTGGTGGATGACTGTTGAAAAAGCTTTAGGAATTGATATTCCTAAAAGAGTACAATACATGCGAGTAATTGTAATGGAGCTTTCTCGTATTGCTGATCACATCGTATGTAGCTCTGTAATGGGAGTAGATACAGGAGCTTTAACTGGTTTCTTATATGTATTCCAATACAGAGAAAAGATATATGAAATATTCGAAGAAATTAGTGGTGCACGTTTAACTACTAATATGGGAAGAATAGGAGGATTTGAAAGAGATTGGAGTCCTAAAGTATATCAACTTATCGATGAATTTTTAGCTGAATTCCCTGCTATTTGGAGTGAGTTCGAAGGTCTATTAACTCGTAATAGAATCTTTATGGACAGAACTATCAATGTTGGAGGAATTTCTGCAGAAGACGCAATTAACTTTGGTTTTACAGGACCAAACTTAAGAGCTGCTGGTGTTGATTATGACGTTCGTGTAGCAACTCCATATTGTTCTTATGAAGATTTCGACTTTGAAGTTCCTGTTGGAACAAGCGGAGACTGTTATGATAGATTCTGTGTTAGAAATGCAGAAATCTGGGAAAGTTTAAAAATTATTAGACAAGCATTGGATAAAATGCCTGAGGGCCCTTACCATGCTGATGTACCAGATTACTACCTACCTCCAAAAGAAGATGTGTATACAAATATGGAAGCATTAATCTACCACTTCAAAATTATCATGGGAGAAATTCCTGTACCAGTTACAGAATTATACCACCCAGTTGAAGCTGGTAACGGAGAATTAGGTTTCTACCTTATAACTGATGGAAGTAGAACTCCATACCGTTTACACTTTAGAAGACCTTGTTTCATTATATACCAAGCATATAACGATATCGTTAGAGGTGGTATGTTATCCGATGCGATTATCACTTTGTCAAGTTTAAATATTATTGCAGGAGAATTAGACGCTTAATATCATGGAAACTAAGAAATACAAACAAAATATCAATATCACACCAGAGCTTCAACAACGTATTGACGAATTGTTAGGCCACTACCCTGCTGATAAAAAGAAATCAGCTCTTTTACCTGTATTACATGAAGTACAAGATGCTCATGATAACTGGTTAAGTGCTGAGTTAATGGATAAAGTAGCAGAAATTTTAGATATAACTCCTATCGAAGTTTATGAAGTTGTTACATTCTATTCAATGTACAACCAAAAACCAATGGGGAAATATATGTTCGAATTCTGTTTGACATCATGCTGTGGTTTAAGAGGGGCAGATGATATGATGGAATATGCATGTGAGAAATTAAACATCAAACCAGGGGAAACAACAAGCGACGGTCTGTTTTCTGTTGTTGGTGTGCAATGTTTAGGTGCTTGTGGTTATGCTCCAATGATGCAATTAGGAGATTTCTACAAAGAACATCTTACAAAAGAAAAAATAGATCAAATCATAGAAGATTGCAAGGCAGGAAAAGTAATTCTTCACGACAAATAGTAATATGGCAACAAAAATATTATTAGATAAAATCAATATCCCAGGGATTAAGTCTTATGACGTATACCGCCAAAACGGTGGATATGCTTCTGTAGAAAAGGCAATAAAAACAATGACTCCTGATGCTATTACAGAAGAAGTTAAAGCTTCTGGATTAAGAGGTCGTGGAGGTGCTGGATTCCCTGTTGGATTAAAATGGAGTTTCATCGATAAAAAATCAGGAAAACCAAGACACTTGGTTTGTAATGCCGATGAATCTGAACCAGGAACATTCAAAGATAGATTCTTAATGGAACATATTCCTCACTTATTAATTGAGGGTATGATTACTGCAAGTTATGCTTTAGGAGCGCATCTTTCTTACATCTATATTCGTGGAGAATATATGTGGGTTTTCAAAATCTTAGAAAGAGCAATTAAAGAAGCTTATGCTGCAGGATGGTTAGGAAAAAATATCTTAGGCTCTGATTACTCTTTAGATTTACACGTACACTGTGGTGCTGGTGCATATATCTGTGGAGAGGAAACAGCTTTAATTGAATCATTGGAAGGAAAAAGAGGAAACCCTCGTATTAAACCACCTTTCCCAGCGGTAAGTGGTCTTTGGTCAAATCCAACTGTGGTTAATAATGTTGAGTCTATTGCTAATGTGCCGTGGATTGTAAATAACTCAGGTGAAGCTTATTCTAAAATTGGATTGGGTAGATCAGCTGGTACTAAATTAATTTCTGCTTCTGGACATATTAAAAAACCAGGTGTTTACGAAATTGAAATGGGAATTACAGTAGAGGAATTTATTAATTCTGATGAATATTGTGGTGGTATGATGGATGATAGACCAATTAAGGCATTAATTCCTGGTGGTTCTTCTGTTCCAATTTTACCAGCTCATTTAATCTATAAAACTGCTAATGGTGAAGATCGTTTGATGACTTACGAATCATTATCTGACGGTGGTTTTGAAACAGGTTCTATGTTAGGTTCTGGTGGTTTTATTGTTTACAATGACACTGCTTGTATCGTTAGAAATACTTGGAACTTCGCTCGTTTTTATGCACACGAAAGTTGTGGACAATGTTCTCCTTGTCGTGAAGGAACTGGATGGTTAGAGAAAGTTCTACACCGCATTGAAACAGGAAATGGAACAATGGAAGATATTGATCTACTATGGAGCATTCAAAGCAATATAGAAGGAAATACAATTTGTCCATTAGGAGATGCTGCTGCATGGCCAGTTGCTGCTGCTCTTAGACATTTTAGAGACGAATTTGAATATCACGTTTTATATCCAGAAAAAGTAAAAAACAGAGATCACTTTGTAAATGAACCTTTTTCAGCAGTAAAACATTTGATTAATAAATAATATACGTTGAATAGATTAATTCAACTTAAAAAGCACAGTTTATGAAAGTTACTATAGACGGACATGAAATAGAAGTAGAACCAGGAACATCCATTCTACAAGCAGCAAGAATGATTGGAGGAGAATCAGTACCTCCTGCAATGTGCTATTATTCAAAATTAGAAGGAACAGGTGGTAAATGCCGCGCATGTTTAGTAGAAGTTTCTAAAGGAAGTGAAGCAGACCCACGCCCTATGCCAAAGCTAATGGCTTCTTGTAAAACAGGAGTTATGGATGGTATGGAAGTAAAAAGTATTACTTCACCTCGCGTATTAGAAGCACGTAAAGCAGTTACTGAATTCTTATTAATAAATCACCCATTAGATTGCCCAGTTTGTGACCAAGCGGGAGAATGTGATCTTCAAAACTTAGCTTTTAACCATGGTAAAGAGCAAAAGAGATTTAAAGAAGAGAAAAGAACATTTGCCCCTGAAAATATTGGAGATAATATCCAACTTCACATGAATCGTTGTATCTTATGTTATCGTTGTGTAAAAACAGCTGAACAGTTAACGGATAAACGTGTACATGGTGTTTGTGGACGTGGTGATCATGCACAAATATCTACTTATATATCAGCAGCAATTGACAATGAATTCTCTGGTAATATGATTGATGTTTGTCCTGTAGGAGCATTAACAGATAAAACATTCCGTTTTAAATCACGTGTTTGGTTTAACAAACCATATAATGCACATAGAAACTGCCCTACTTGTTCTGGAAAAACAACACTTTGGATGTTTGGAGACGAAATACAAAGAGTTACTGCTCGTAAAGATCAATACCATGAGGTAGAGGAATTTATTTGTAACTCATGTCGTTTTGACCACAAAGACGCTAAAGATTGGGTAATAGAAGGTCCTCGTAAATTTGAAAAGTCTTCTGTTATTAATCAAAATAACTATACTCAAAAGTTAGACACCGTTGTAATGAAAACTGAAGATCATATCTTAGAGGGACGTCCACAAGACAGACTGAAAATTAGTATGAAAGATATTCCTTACACAGAACAAGAATCTAAAGAATAAAACGGCATAAGGATGGATAAAACTATTATTATAGATAAAGCGATTATCATTGTTGTTGTGTTTGCTATCACAATGGTTATGGCTATGTATGCTACACTTGCAGAACGTAAGATTGCAGCATGGATACAAGATCGTATAGGACCTAACCGTGCAGGAAAAGGAGGTTTGTTACAACCGTTAGCAGATGGTTTAAAACTTTTTGCTAAAGAGGAATACGAACCGAATACACCTAATAAGTTCCTATTTAAATTCGGACCTTTCTTGGCAATGACTTTGGCACTTATGACAAGTGCAGTAATTCCATGGGGTGATAAATTTCATTTATTTGGAAGAGATATTATTTTACAAGCAGCTGACATCAATGTTGGTTTATTATACCTTTTAGCTGTATTATCAGTTGGTGTATATGGAATCATGATTGGTGCTTGGGCTTCAAATAACAAATATTCATTAATGAGTGGTATCCGTGCTGCATCTCAGATGATTTCTTACGAAATCGCAATGGGACTTTCGCTAATCGGATTATTATTAATGACTCAAACATTAAGTTTAAGAGAAATAGCTTTACAGCAATCAGGTATGAACTGGAACGTTTTCTACCAACCTGTAGGTTTCTTAATTTTCTTGATTTGTTCTTTCGCAGAAACAAACCGCGCTCCTTTCGATTTAGCGGAATGTGAGCAAGAGTTAATCGGAGGTTTCCACACAGAGTACTCTTCAATGAAAATGGGATTCTATTTATTTGCTGAATATGCTAACTTATTTATATCTGCAACTATTATTTCTGTACTTTACTTCGGTGCTTATAATTATCCTGGAATGTCTTGGGTAGTTGAAAACTGGGGAGTAAATATTGGAAATGTCTTAGGTATAATAGCATTATTTATCAAGCTATGTTTCTTTATTTTTGTGTTCATGTGGGTACGTTGGACTTTACCTCGTTTCCGTTATGACCAATTAATGAACTTAGGATGGAAATCATTGATTCCATTGGCACTATTAAATTTAGTTATTACAGCAATTGTTATACTACTTATAAAAAATTAAACATGTCATCAAACACTTACTCATTATCAGGAAGAAAAAAGACTGTTTCGAATAAGAAACTGACTTGGACAGAGCGTATCTACCTTGTAGCAATCTTCAAAGGAATGATGGTTACCTTGAAACACATGTTTAAGAAAAAGGTAACAATCTCTTACCCTGAACAAACCAGACCTTTCAGTCCCGTTTATAGAGGTAGACACACTCTTATGCGTGACGACGAAGGAAGAGAGCGTTGTACAGCTTGTGGTCTTTGTGCATTATCTTGTCCTGCTGAAGCTATCTCAATGAAAGCTGCAGAAAGAAAACCAGAGGAAGCACATTTATACCGTGAAGAAAAATATGCTGAAATCTACGAAATCAATATGTTGCGTTGTATATTCTGTGGTTTATGTGAAGAGGCTTGTCCAAAACAAGCTATTTACCTAACAAAATCACAACAGATAGCAAAAGCAGATACTGACAGAGAGAGTTTCATCTTTGGAAAAGATAAACTTGTTATGCCATTAGATGTGGCTAAGGAGAATACTAACAAACAGAATCAAGCTTAATTATGGTAGAAATTTTATTTTATATTCTTTCGACTATAACACTCGGAAGTGCAGCTTTAACCCTATTGAGTAAAAACCCTATTCATAGTGCGCTATGGTTAGTGGTGAGTTTCTTCTCAATAGCTGGTCACTATATTCTTTTGAACTCGCAGTTCTTAGGAATGGTACACATCATGGTTTACTCTGGAGCAATTATGATCTTAATGTTATTTACAATAATGTTGATGAACTTAAATATTAGCCATGAAGTAGCTAAACCACTTGTTACAAAATTGATTGCAACGATAGCTTTCTGCTTTATTGGAATACTATTACTTTCTATTACAATGAGAGGAGCTCAAACTTACGAGTTGCAATATGCAGCTTATGGAGAAGATTTCCAATCAGTACAAGTACTTGGAAAGGTTCTTTTAAATGAATATGTAATGCCTTTTGAAATGGTTGCAGTACTGTTATTATTAGCAATGATTGGTGCAGTTCTAATTTCTAAAAAAGACAAAACCGAAAAAGCAGTATAATTATGGAAAATGTAATTGAAATCATCGGTATCGACAAATACATATACTTATCGATCATCTTATTTTGTATCGGAGTATTTGGAATTTTATATAGACGTAACGCAATTGTGATGTTCATGTGTATCGAGATTATGTTGAACTCAGCTAATATGTTATTAGTGGCTTTTTCAACATACCATCAAGATGCCCAAGGACAAGTATTCGTATTTTTTACCATGGCAGTAGCAGCAGCTGAAGTAGCTGTTGGTTTGGCTATCTTAGTAACGATTTACAGAAATATTGGATCAATTGATATTGATAAATTAAAAAACTTAAAAGGATAATTCCGCATGGATACAAACGTAATTTTACTTTTATTATTAGTCCCTTTATTAGGGTCTTTAGTTAATATTTTCTTCGGAAAAAAATTAGGTAATAGTGCTGGAATGATAGCAACCTTTGCAGTTTTAATTTCATTCATTGTTACATTAATAGCTTTTGTACAGGTTAACAGTACGAAAACTCCTATTCAAGTAGATTTATTTGAGTGGATCGCAGTAGCTAAATTCAAAATATCTTTTGGATTTCTATTAGACCAACTTTCTCTACTATGGTTGTTGTTCGTTACTGGTATCGGAACACTGATACACTGGTACTCGACAAGCTACATGAAGGGTGACGAAAACTATGGTAAGTATTTTGGATACCTAAACTTATTTATCTTCTTTATGATTGTATTAGTTGCTGGTAGTAACTTATTAATTACTTTCATTGGATGGGAAGGTGTAGGTTTGTGTTCTTACTTATTAATTGGTTTCTGGCACAAAAACCAATCGTATAATGATGCTGCTAAAAAGGCTTTCATCATGAACCGTATTGGAGATTTAGGCTTCTTAGTTGGAGTGTTTATCTTGGCTTTCTTATTCCAGTCTTTGGATTATATGACAATCAAAGAGGCATTATCTACAGGAACTAACCACCAAATTAATACTTGGATCGGATTTGCAGCTCTTGCTTTATTCATTGGAGCAGTTGGAAAAAGTGCACAGATACCATTATATACATGGTTACCTGATGCGATGGCTGGACCAACTCCTGTATCTGCGTTAATTCACGCGGCAACAATGGTAACAGCGGGTATCTTCTTAATCACAAGATTAAACTTCGTATTTGACCTTGCACCACAAGTGCAAAACATTATTGCTATCGTAGGAGCATTCACTGCCCTATTTGCTGCAACAATTGGTCTTGTACAAAATGACATCAAAAAAGTTTTGGCTTACTCAACAGTTTCTCAATTGGGATTAATGTTTATGGCTATTGGATTTGGTGCATACGAAATTGCAGTATTCCACGTAATTACTCATGCTTTCTTTAAAGCTTGTTTGTTCTTAGGTTCTGGTTCTGTAATTCACGCTATGGGTGGAGAACAAGATATGCGTAGAATGGGAGGTTTAAATAAATTCATGAAAGCGACTTATGTTACTTTCTTATTAGCGACTTTAGCTATCTCAGGTTTCCCATTATTCTCAGGTTTCTTCTCAAAAGACGAAATCTTGATGACTGCATTCTTTAATAACCCTACGCTATATGTAATCGGTTCGATTGCGTCAATTATGACTGCTTTCTATATGTTCCGTTTATTGTTCTTAACATTCTTTAAAAACTTTAGAGGAACTCAAGAACAGAAAAATCACTTACATGAAAGCCCTGCTTCTATGACAATTCCTTTATGGATTTTAGGTATATTATCAGTAATTGGAGGAGTAATTAGTTTACCAGGTAATAGCTGGTTAAATGAGTACTTAAAACCAGTTATTGTAAATACCGTAACTAAACATCCACATGAGTTAGGAACAACAGAGTATATATTAATGGCAGTTGCTACAATTGGATTCTTAATTGGTTTAGGAATTGCATATAGCAAATACATTAAAAATAATGAGGTTCCACAAGAAGACGAAGAAATTGTAGGATTCCACAAAGTTCTATACAACAAATATTACATTGATGAGATCTATCAAAAACTATTTGTGAAGCCAATTTATATACTTGCAACTTTCTTTAGAGATGTTGTAGAGGTAGCTTTATCAGGAACAATTTTTGGATTAGGAAAGATTGCAGATGGATTATCATTACAAGGTAAAAAAGCACAAAATGGTAACATTGGATTGTACTTATTTGCTTTTGTATTCGGTATCTGTTTGATTTTATATTATTTATTCATTGCAAGATAACTTAGAGAGATGAACGTAACTATATTATTATTAACGTTATTAGTTGGTGCCTTAGCAACCTTTTTATCAGGGAAACAGGCCGCTGCTAAAGTAGCTTTGTTATTCGGACTAGTTGCTTTTGTAGAAACTTTAGTCTTAATCTGTTTACATAATTCTGGAACAGACACAGGATTTGTGACGCAATGGATGGTAAACCCAAACATTCATTTAGCATTCCGTGCAGATGGATTAGGATTGGCTTTAGTATTACTTACTACAGCATTAACACCTTTGATTATTCTAACATCAATTGGTGATCACATTGAAAAATCAAATGCTTTTTACGCTTTAGTAATGTTCATGTCATTTGCTATGACAGGTACATTTTTAGCATCAGATGGTTTCTTATACTATATTTTCTGGGAATTAGCATTATTACCTATTTACTTCATTGCTTTACTTTGGGGTAATGATACATTTGAAGCACGTAAAAAAGCAATTCTAAAATTCTTTATTTACACCTTTGCTGGTTCATTATTTATGTTGGTTGGTTTTATTTACTTATATCAAAAAGCAGGAAGTTTCATGCTTTTAGACTTATACAATGTAAACCTTACATCTAAAGAACAATATTGGATATTCTTAGCTTTCTTCTTAGCATACGCTATTAAGATTCCTGTATTTCCATTCCATACTTGGCAGGCTTCTACTTACGAAAAAGCTCCAACAGTTGGAACAATGTTATTAGCTGGTATCATGCTAAAAATGGGACTATATTCAATCATTCGTTGGCAATTGCCTATCACATCAAGTGCAGCGAAAGATTTAATGCCTACTATTTTAGTATTATGTATCATAGGTGTAGTATATGGATCAATTATTGCTCTTAAACAATCAAACATCAAACGTTTCTTTGCTTATTCTTCATTAGCTCACGTTGGGTTAATTGCAGCTGGTTCATATTCATTAACATTAGATGGGTTAAGAGGATCTGTATTACAAATGATCTCACACGGGTTTGTGATTGTAGGTTTATTCTATGTAGCAGACATTATCTATAAACGCTATGAAACAAGAATGATTGGTGAAATGGGAGGTATTCGTCAACAAGCTCCTAAGTTTGCATCGTTCTTTATGATATTAATGTTTGCATCAATTGGATTACCAGGTACTTTTAGTTTCATCGGTGAATTCAATTTACTATATGGTTTATCTCAAATCAATTTATGGTATGCTATCATTGGGGGAACAACAATTATTTTAGGTGCATTCTATATGTTGAGAATGTTCCAAAAATCAATGTTAGGTGAAACTAATACTAAAACATTTATAGACTTGTCTACAAAAGAATCAATTGTCTTTGGGGTTTTAGTAGTTGCAATAATCTTCTTTGGTATTTATCCGAAACCATTATCAGATTTGATTACACCAAGTTTGGTTGAAATAGTATCATATATTAAGTAATAAGAAGTCAGTTTAACTGATGAATATAATTCCAAAATATAACAAATGAACACATTAATAGCAATTGGAGTATTAGCGGTCTTAGTACTTGTAGCAGAGATAATCAATTTGCGCAAAATTGTCATTCCGATGACGATTGTTGGATTATTGGGAATCTTAGTTTACACACTATACAATATAGATGTTGTTGAAGCATATTATAATAATATGTTTGTATCTACGAAATTCTCTACCGCATTTTCATCTTTATTCATAGCTCTTACTATTTTCTTAGTAGGAATGAGTAAGGACTTTTATAAACAACAATATTCAAAGATAGCAGACTATATATCTCTGAAACTTTTCTTATTAATGGGAGCCATTTGTATGGTTAGTTTTGGAAATATGGCAATGTTTTTCTTAGGATTAGAGATCCTTTCTATCACATTATATATTTTATGTGGTACAGAGATAAAGAACATTAAAAGTAACGAAGCTGCTATGAAGTATTTCCTATTAGGATCTTTCGCTTCAGGAGTAGTGTTATTTGGTATTGCTTTGGTTTACGGAGCAACTGGATCTTTTGATCTTATGCAAATAACAAAAACAGCTTCTAATAGCATCTTACCTATTTGGTATCCATTAGGAGTAACAATGATTATCATTGGTATGTTGTTTAAAGTAGCTGCAGTTCCTTTCCACTTCTGGGCGCCAGATGTGTACCAAGGAGCCCCAAGTTTAACAACTGCAATGATGAGTACTTTAGTAAAAGTTGCTGCAGTAGCTACGCTATACAAGCTAAGCTTAGCATTATTCAGTCACATGCCAGAATACTTTACAGGAATGATAGTTGTTATTGCAATATTAACGATGACTGTAGGAAATATCATGGCGATCAGACAAGACAATATGAAGCGTCTTTTAGCTTACTCTGGTATTTCTCATGCTGGGTTTATGATGATGGCTCTAACAGCACTTGGAACAGCTACATCTAACTTATTCTACTATGCAACGGCTTATGCTATTGCTGGTATTGCAGCATTCTCAGTTCTTATCATTGTAACTAAAAATAAAGACAACGAATTAATTTCGAACTTCTATGGATTAGGAAGAAGAAACCCTTTATTGGCTGTAGTCTTATCGATTGGACTTTTATCAATGGGAGGTATTCCAATATTTGCAGGATTCTTTGGTAAATTCTTCTTGTTCTCACAAGCAATTTCAAATGGTTATATAGCGTTAGTAATCTTTGGGGTAATAAACTCTTTCATAAGTATCTATTACTACCTAAAAGTGATTATAGCTATGTTCTCTAACTATGAGGAAAACACAGACGAACTTGTAGTTCCACTTTCTTACAAGGTTATTGGAGTAACTGCAGTAGCAATCAATATTATTATTGGACTATGTCCTTCTTTATTGCTGAATTTATTCAACTAAGGAAGTTTACAATACACATTAAAAAGGAAAGCCCGACTTAAATAAGTCGGGCTTTCCTTTTTAATAAATATTAAGAATTGCATCAATCACGACAAACCTCTTCAATTACAAAACACGTAAACACTAAATTTTCTTTAATTTCCAATTGTTTTAATAAAAGTAAATAACACTAAATCAATAATAAACCCATTCTTTCCTTTAAAAAATTTCAGAATAGATAAAAATGCTATAAACCTAAAAACTAACAAAATAGGCATTAACACCTTTACAAAAAAAGGAACACTTTAAATCCAAGTAAACTTTAAACTACTACTCATAGTTAAAAAAACAAAATACCTCAACACTTTATAAAAAAAACTGAAAAATAAACAATATGCTCCTTTCTAAAACAATGATTGAAAATTAAATCAATTGCCTTAAATTCAATTAGTTACAATTATTAAAGTATTTTTAATTCTAAAATAGTTTCTAAGAGAATTAGTAGTTTTATCCTATTAACGTAATTACTTTATAACTATGAAACTAAATGAAGTTAATGCGATTGTTGATCCACAATACAGAGATCTTAAAAATGAATTATTAACCCTTATTGAATCATATGACAAAATAACTACTTATATAGCCAAAGGAAATAGAAATACCATCAAACTGGCAACACTTAGCAATGGTAAGAAAATAGCAATTAAATCTTTTAAATTACCAAATGCATTCAATAGGCATATTTATAAATTCTTTAGAAAACCGAAAGGGAAACGATCTTTTGAACATGCAGTAAAACTACTGGAGCTAAATTTTAATACACCTCATCCTGTAGCATATATAGAATACTCAACAAAAACAGCTATCAAGCAAACTTTTTATATTTCAGAGTACTTTGAATATGATATTACATACAGAGAATTGTTGACAAATTTAGAATACCCAGACAAACAAAGAATCTTAGAGCAGTTTACGGAGTTTTCGTACCAATTACATGAAAATGGAATAGAATTTCTTGACCACTCCCCAGGGAACACCCTTATTAAAAAACAAAAAGAAAACACTTATAAATTCTATCTGGTTGACTTAAACAGAATGAAGTTCCACAATCATATGAATTTTAAAATTCGCATGAAGAACCTTTCACACTTAACAACCAACATACAAGATATAGAAAAGATAGCAAGTCATTATGCTTTTTTAATAGGTAAAAGCTCAAAAGATGTATTCACTCGCTTATGGTTAGAAACCATTAAATTTCAATTTAGGTTCCATAAAAAGAAAGAAATCAAAAGCCGCATGAAACGATTTTATAGAAATGAACTATAAAACGAAATTTCAGAAACAATACTACTATTAACTAAACTAAAAGAAAAACAAATGTTTATAAAATCATAAACTGTGAATTATTAACTGAAGAAATGTAAAGATTTTTGTATCTTAGTGTAGGTGGGATTATTAGATTTCCCCTTAAAACAGTAGAATATGGCAAATAATAATACAAAACCTTCAGTTGTTTGTTTTGGAGAAGTATTATGGGATATCTTCCCTACTTATAAAAGAATAGGTGGAGCTCCCTTAAATGTAGCTTTCCATTTAAATAAATTTAATATCGATTCTCATATCATAACCAAAATTGGTCAAGATGAGTTAGGTACTAAAATTCTTGATAGAATTACGAATGATGGAATGTCTACAGATGAAGTACAAGTAGATCCTAATCATCAAACAGGTACAGTATTCGCTACATTCGACGATAACAATGATGCTTCTTATGAGTTCTTAGACAATAGTGCCTGGGATTACATAGATTTTAAGCAAAGTGATTATGACCTTGTTGCAAACTCAGATGCTTTTGTATTTGGAACATTGGCAAGTAGAAAAGAACATACCCGTAATACACTACATCAACTATTAGAAGCTGCTAAATACAAAGTTTATGACGTCAATTTTAGACCTCCTCACTACGATTTGAACTTCGTTGCAGAGTTAATGAAGAAATCAGATTTATTGAAGATGAATAAAGCTGAATTAAGAGAGATCTTAGAACATATAGGCAAAACTTACACTACCGAAGAAGAAGCGGTAAAACACATACAAGATTACTTTAAGTGCAATGAAATTATTGTATCCAAAGGAAGCAAAGGAGGTATTTATCAATGTAACGATACTTTCTATCGTTTCCCTGCTGTAGAAATTGTAATCAAAGATACCGTTGGTAGTGGTGATTCATTCTTAGCAGGCTTTTTAGCAGAGAAAATCAAAGAAAGTAACAATCTTGAAGTAATCAAAAAAGCCTCTTCATTAGGTGCATACATTACCTCACATGCAGGTGCTTGTCCTCCTTATAAATTAGACGACTTTCATCTATTCTATGAGGAAAACACATTTAATGATCAAGATATCATACAAGTAAAACTTTAGATAGATTAATATTTTTAAACGAATAAAAATCTGCTTATCTATTGTTTTTATTGATAATAATAGTTGTTAATTAAAATTAATTTATAATTTAGCATCAACATTCAAAAAGAAAATGAATACACAATTCTTAAATACTAATTGGTGGTGGCTTACTAAATCCGACAAAGGGTTAAGTTGGCTATGCTGTGTATTTAAGTAATCTACTCTGAAGAAAGTATATTATTCTTATATAGATAAAAGGCTCACTGGTAACCCAGTGGGCCTTTTTTTTTGCTTTTTTATAACTCAATTTTTACCGTATGAATATCACAACTCATTTCCAAAAACTTCTGGGAGATACCTATACCCCAGTAGAACTTTATCTAAAACTAAGAGATAAATTTCCAAATAGCCTTCTATTAGAAAGCTCTGATTACAACAGCAAAGAAAACAGCTATTCTTATATCTGTTTAACGCCTCTTGCATCTATTTGTGTTGATAAAAAAATCACTCATATAAATCAGTTGAATGACAACAAACAATACCCAACTAATTCAATTGATATCATTGAAGAATTAAACGCATTTATAAAATCTTTCAACCTAACAAAGCCCGTTGAACTAAACTTTATTAACAACGGTTTGTTTGGCTATACATCATACAACAGTATTCCTTTATTACAAGAGATAACGATTGATTCAAATGATTTTGAGTTACCGTTAATGCAATACGCTTTCTATAAAAACCTAATCGTATTCAATCACTTTAAAAATGAATTGTACCTCATCGACCATACAATCGAAGAAGAAACAAACAATTTAGAGTACATAAAGAATCTTTTAAACAGCAATTCTATTTCTACTTTTCCTTTCCAAACAAAAGGCAATGAAAAAACAATGCTTTCAAATGAAGAGTTCTTAACAACAATCAAAAAAGGAAAAGAGCATTGCCAAAATGGAGACGTGTTTCAATTAGTCTTATCTCGTAAGTTCAACCAAGAATTCCATGGGGACGAATTCAATGTATATAGAACACTACGCTCTATCAACCCATCCCCTTACCTATTCTTCTTTGACTATGGAGATTTCAAAATATTTGGCTCCTCTCCTGAAGCTCAACTTGTAATTAAAGAGAACAAAGCCTACATACATCCTATTGCAGGTACATTCCAAAGAAGTGGAAACCCAGCAGAAGACAAACATATTGCAGAACAACTATTAAATGACCCAAAAGAATCAGCAGAACACGTTATGCTGGTTGACCTCGCAAGAAATGACCTAAGCAAGAATAGCGAAATCGTCCAAGTAGAAAAATTCAAACAAGTAGAATACTACTCTCATGTTATCCACCTTGTTTCAAAAGTTAGTGGAACGCTAACCGCCGATGCTAATCCAATACAAATATTTGCAGATACTTTCCCTGCAGGTACACTTTCGGGAGCACCTAAGCACAAAGCCATGCAACTCATCCATCAATACGAACCTGAGAGTAGAGGCTTTTATGGCGGGGCAATTGGAATAATCGGATTAGATGGAACACTTAACCAAGCCATATTCATTCGCTCCGTATTAAGCCACAACAACCATCTTACCTACCAAGCAGGCTGTGGTATTGTAATACAATCAGATGAGAACTTAGAACTTCAAGAAATCGACAACAAACTTAGAGCAGTTAGGTCTGCTATTCAACAAGCAGAAAACATATAATTATGAAGATAATAGTTATTGACAATTACGACTCCTTTGTTTATAACATCGTATATGCTCTTAAAGAATTAGGCGCACAACAAGTGGATGTTATCAAAAACGACAAAGTTAATCTACAAGACATCGCTCAATATGATAAAATAGTTATCTCCCCAGGTCCGGGAAAACCAGTTGATGCAGGCCAAGTGATGAATATTTTAAAAGAATACAGCACTACCAAAAGCATATTAGGAGTTTGCTTAGGTCATCAAGCTATCGGCGAGTTCTTTAAACACGATTTAAAACAACTAAACAAGCCACTACACGGTATTCAAGGGAACTTACAAATAAATCAAGAAGACTACCTGCTGAAAGATATTTCAAACAACACCAAGATTGGCCATTATCACTCTTGGGTAATTGAACACAAAGACAACTCTGAACTTGAAGTAATAGCCTATGATACAAATGGCAATATCATGGCAATAAAACACAAGCAATATGCCATCAGAGGGGTACAGTTTCACCCAGAGTCAATACTAACTGAAAACGGAATACAACTATTAGCAAATTGGATTAAAAACTAAACTATGAAAGAATTACTTAATAAACTGATACAACATAAAACGCTGACCACAGAAGAAGCAAAACACGTACTGCTTGACATGGCTAAAGGAGAATACAGTGAACCTCAATTGTCAGCAATTCTAACCACATACTTAATGCGCTCTATTACCTTAGAAGAACTCACAGGTTTTAGAGAAGCAATGCTGCAACTCGCAACCAAAGTTGATTTATCACAATTCAACCCAATGGATGTTTGCGGTACTGGTGGCGATGGAAAAAACACATTCAACATATCTACCCTAACTTCCTTTGTTCTTGCAGGAAACAATATTCCTGTTGCCAAACATGGAAACTACGGCGTATCCTCTGTTTCAGGTTCATCGAGTGTCCTTGAAAACTTAGGTATTCACTTTAGAAAAACAGAAGTAGAATTACAAAACCAATTAGCTGAAGCAAATATCTGCTTCATCCACGCTCCCTTATTTCATCCAGCCATGAAAAGAATTGCTCCTGTCAGAAAATCACTTGGAGTAAAAACCTTTTTCAATATGCTTGGTCCACTTACGAATCCAGCAGAACCCAAAGTACAAATGGTCGGCTTATTTAACCTTGAATTATTGCGTATGTATCAATATTTCTTTCAAAAATCTGATACCCAATATTGCATCATTCACGCATTAGATGGCTATGACGAATGCACGCTGACAGACAAATGTAAAATTATAACAAATACAAAAGAACGAATTATAGACTCCTCTTACTTCGGTCAACCGAAAATTAATCCAAAAGATATAGTTGGAGGAAGCACAGTAGAAGAATCCGCTTACATCTTTTGGCAGATTCTAAAAGGAAAGGGAACAGCTGCACAAAATAGCGTTGTCCTTGCCAATAGCGCTTTAGCGATTAAAGCCTATAATCCATCACTTACAATTGAAGAAGCATATAACCAAGCTACAGAATCCCTTTTAGGAGGAAATGCTAAGAAGAAATTTGAAATACTACGAACGCTATGAAACTGATATTAGAAAAAATAAGAATACACAAAGAACAAGAAGTTGCAAACAAAAAGATAGCACAACCAATACAAACCCTACAGTCAAAAGAACTATACAATAGAAAGTGTACTTCTCTAAAACAAGCTATTACAGCGTCAAAAGGCAAGGGAATAATTGCAGAGTTTAAAAGACAATCTCCAAGCAAAGGAATCATACACCCCAATGCAGATGTAACAGCTATTGTCCAAGGGTACGCCCAAGAAGGAGCTACTGCTTTATCTATTCTTTTTGACCAACACTTCTTTGGTGCTAACATCGATGATTTCAAAAAAGCAAGAGAAGCAACTGACCTTCCTCTATTACAAAAAGAGTTTATCGTTGACGAATACCAACTTGAAGAAGCTAAGGCAATCGGAGCAGATGCAATATTGTTAATTGCAAAACTTCATCCCGTAGATAAGATTACTCAACTTACAGATTATGCACATGCCCTTGGTTTAGAAGTCTTATTAGAAACCCACACAGAAGAAGAAGTATGCTTATATGCAAACACAAACTTTGACCTAATAGGTATCAACAATAGAAACCTCAACACCTTTGAAGTAGACATTGCAAATAGTATTCGATTAGCTTCCTACTTACCTTCCAATGCAGTAAAAATAGCAGAGAGTGGTATCTATTCAGCGAAAACAATCAAAGAATTACAACAAGCAGGCTTCTCAGGATACCTTATGGGAGAATACTTTATGAAAGAACAAAATCCTCCTCAAGCATTACAACAATTACAAAAGGAACTCCTATGAAAGTAAAGATTTGCGGAATGAAAAATCTAATGAATATTCAAGAGATAGCCTCATTGAATCCTGACTTAATGGGTTTCATCTTTTACAAAAAATCGAGCAGGTATATTGATGAAACAACCTTGCAAGACAGCATTCAAAATATTCCATCACAAATTAAAAAAGTAGGAGTATTTGTCAATGAAAACAATAAGACAATAAAAGCTATCACAAAAGAATATGCTTTAGACATTATCCAATTACACGGCGATGAATCTATAACACAATGCAAAACACTATATGAAGACGGCTACAATATCATTAAAGCATTCCCCTTTCAAGAGAACATAAACAATGAAACGCTCAAAACATATATGCCTTATTGCCATGCTTTTTTATTCGATACACAAACACCAAAATACGGAGGAAGTGGACAAGCATTTAATTGGAGCATTTTGCAAAACTATACTTTGAAGCACCCTTTTTACCTAAGCGGAGGAATAGGTCTCTCTAACATAGCACAAGCATTACAAATCAAGCATCCCTCTTTAATAGGTATTGATTGCAATAGCCAATTAGAAGATGTACCAGGACAAAAGAATTACAATAAAACAAAACAACTTATAAATAGCATTAGAAATGAGCACATTTAACCCAACATCAGACGGCTACTACGGAGAATTCGGAGGCGCATTCATTCCCGAAATGTTACACGCCAATGTAGCAGAGCTACAAGCAAAATACTTAGACATAATCCAAGATAGCAGTTTCCAACAAGAGATGCAGTCTCTTCTAAAAGACTACGTCGGAAGACCAACACCTCTATTCTACTCTGAAAACCTATCCAAACAATACAAAGCTAAAATCTATCTAAAAAGAGAGGATTTAAACCATACAGGAGCCCATAAAATCAATAATACAATTGGTCAAGTTCTAATGGCGAAACGCTTAAACAAAAAGAGAATTATAGCAGAAACAGGCGCAGGACAGCATGGCGTTGCCACTGCTACTACGTGTGCTTTATTAGGATTAGAATGCACGGTGTTTATGGGAGCAATAGACATCGAACGCCAAAAGCCAAATGTAGAGAGAATGAAGATGCTTGGGGCAACAGTCGTTCCCGCAAATAGTGGTAGTAAAACATTGAAAGATGCGACAAACGAAGCTATTAGAGAATGGATTAATAACCCTGCTGACACCCATTACGTAATTGGCTCAGTAGTTGGCCCACATCCCTACCCTGATATGGTTGCGAAATTCCAATCTATTATAAGTAAAGAAATTCAGGAGCAATTATTAGAAAAAGAAAACACCTCAAAACCAGATTATGTAATTGCATGTGTTGGAGGTGGTAGTAATGCTATGGGGGCTTTCTATCATTTCATAGATAACAATCACACCAAACTAATTGCAGTTGAAGCAGCAGGAAAAGGAACGCAAACAGATAAAACAGCCGCTACAATTGCATTAGGTAAAAAGGGTATTATCCACGGTAGTAAAACATACCTTATTCAAACAGAAGATGGGCAAATCATAGAGCCTTATTCTATATCTGCAGGATTAGACTACCCAGGTATTGGCCCTGCTCACGCTTACCTAAACGATACCCATAAAATAATCGTAGATAGCATTACAGATGATGAAGCTGTCAAAGCAGCATTCCATTTAACGCGTACAGATGGTATTATACCTGCATTAGAGTCTGCTCACGCCTTAGCCTATTTAGAAAAACTATCCTTAAAAGAAAGCGATATCGTAATTGTAAACCTATCTGGAAGAGGAGATAAAGACATGTTAACATACCAAAAATACTTTACCAATGAAAAATAGAATAACCACTACATTCCAACAAAAAGATAAGAATATACTCTCTATCTTTTTCACAGCAGGTTATCCCAACTTAAACGATACACTTACTATTGTTGAAAACTTAGAGAAAGCAGGAGCAGATATGATTGAAATAGGCATCCCTTTTTCAGACCCTCTTGCCGATGGTCCCGTTATACAAGAAAGTAGCGAAAAAGCACTTAAAAACGGCATGAGCCTAACTATTCTATTTGACCAACTAAAAGAACTTAGAAAGAATACATCAATCCCTATTGTATTAATGGGATACCTCAACCCTATCCTACAATACGGAGAAGATAACTTCGTCAAAAAATGTGCTGAAGTAGGTGTAGATGGATTCATTATTCCTGACTTACCTCTTGATTACTATAAAAAACAGCTCAAAGCTTACTGTGACCAATACAACATTCTAAACATAATGTTGATTAACAATGAAACAACAGAAGAGCGCATCAGAATGATTGACCAAGAAACCAACGGCTTTATCTACATGGTTTCTTCTAACAGCATCACTGGAGCAAACAAGAGTTTAGACCTACAAACAGACTACTTTAAAAGAGTACAGAATCTCCAATTAACCAATCCAAGATTAGTTGGCTTTGGAATTCACAATGCTACAACCTTTCAAACCGTTTGTAAGTATAGCCATGGAGCTATTATCGGTTCTGCTTTTGTCAAGCACATAGAGCAAAAAGGGATTTCTCTGCCGTCAATCCAAGAATTTATCAACAGCTTAAAACAATAAAAGGGAAAGCCATCTAAATTAGATGGCTTTCCCTTTTTTATATATAAATAGTAAACTATATCTCATTTAAGAGCAACCGCAACTTCCGTTGCCACAAGAACCATTCTTGCCTCCCTTTTTCTTCCAAAAACTCTTTTTGATAAAATACCCTAAAGCAATAATAACAATCGCATAGGCTATTACTTCTTGGTAGTCCATATTAGTTTATTTTAAAAGTTGATACACTACTAAGGCTACAACATAAGCAAATACAGTCATGAAAACCACTTGGAAAATAGTCCATTTCCAAGACTTAGTTTCTCTTCTTGTAATGGCTACTGTCGAGGCACATTGCATTGCAAATGCGTAGAAGAACATCAGCGAAAGTCCACTTGCTAAAGTAAACACCTTCTCTCCTGTATCCGGCCAAACCTCAGCTTCCATACGTGCTTTGATAGTCTCTTCCTCTTCACCACTTGACCCAACATTGTAAATTGTAGCCAATGTTGCTACAAATACCTCACGAGCTACAAATGATGTAATCACTGCAATACCAATTTTCCAATCGTAACCTAATGGTTTAATAACAGGTTCTATTGTCTTACCGATAATACCGATATATGAATTCTCTAATTTATAACCAGCTACAAAATCATCCATTTCTTCAGCAGAAACGACCTGACCTTTATACTGCTCTGCTACGATTTCTTCTGCATCTTCAAACTTACTTCCCGGTCCATGAGCACCTAAGAACCAAACGATAATAGAAAGGAAGAAGATAATCTTACCAGCCCCTACCACGAACGCTTTAGTCTTTTCATACATTGTAGCAACTACGTTTTTCAAAATAGGTGCACGGTAACTTGGCATCTCAATCACAAAATAAGATTTGTGTTTTACATCGATAAAATGTTTCAATACCCAAGCTCCAATCAATGCAGAGAAGAACCCGATTAAATAGAACAATGTCAATGTCAATGCTTGCAATCCAAATATTCCAATACGAGTATCAGGTATCACCAATGAAATCAATATAATATACACAGGAATACGCGCAGAACAAGTTGTAAACGGAGTCACTAAAATTGTTAGCAAACGCTCTTTTGGATTCTCAATATTACGAGCAGACATAATCGCAGGAATAGCACATGCATTCCCTGAAATCAATGGCACAACTGATTTACCACTCAAACCAAACGGACGCATTAATCTGTCCATTAAGAATACCACTCTACTCATATATCCCGTCTCTTCTAAGATAGAGATAAACATAAATAAAATAGCAATCTGAGGGATAAACGGCATAATACCTCCAATACCAGGAACAATACCATCTGCTATTAAATCCGTCAATTTACCAGGAGTCATCACTTCGTGAACCCAAGTTGTCAAAGACGCAAACTGGTCTTCAATCCAATCCATTGGAATACTTGACCACTCAAAAATAGCTTGGAACACCAACATCATAATCGCAAAGAAAATAACGTACCCCCAAACGCGATGCGTCAATAGGCGATCTACTTTACTTCTGATATCCGTTGCTTTAGAAGAATCCTTTACATAAGTCTCTTTTAAAACATCATTGATAAATTGATAACGCTTGATTGTTTTTTTGTGTTGTAAACGCTTAACCTCATCATCAGATAACTTAACACCTTTTGACTCAATCTCCTTTTTACCTATACCACCAATATTAACCTCTTGAGAATAAATCATCCACAACTTATACACAGATAAATTGTGGAAAGTAAGTGCTAAACGACCAAAGAAGTCAGGATCAACACTTGTTGCATTCATACAAGGTTTAATAGAAAGATCTTTGTAGTTTAAGATCGCTTGTTTTATTTCTTGAATTCCTAATTTCTTTTTAGCACTTGCCAAAACGATTTTAGTTTTCAATTTTTCTTCTAATTCATCTATAGATAATGTAATACCCTTCTCCTCCATTCGGTCAGCCATATTCACAACCAATACAGTTGGAATACCTAACTCTTTCACCTGAGTAAATAGAAGTAAATTACGTTTTAAGTTTTCGATATCTACAACTACTACAGCCACATCTGGATAATCTTCATTAGTAGGATCGAACATCAAATCTAAAACGATTCGCTCGTCTAATGAACTGGCATTTATACTATACGTTCCAGGTAAATCTACGATAGTAGCATTCGTATTTTCATCTAACTTTGCTACCCCAGATTTCTTATCTACAGTTATCCCTGGATAATTCCCTATTTTATGATTAAGTCCTGTTAAAGCATTAAATACTGAGGTTTTCCCTACGTTAGGATTACCTATTAGGGCAACTTTAATATTTTTTCTCATCAACTAATGTAATAATATATTGTACTAATTAACCCTCTACTTCTACAAGTATTTCGCGAGCTAATTCTTTACGAATTGATAAATGCGTATCGTTGATACACAAATATATTGGATCTCCCAATGGGGCTACTTCAAGCAATACTACCTCATTGCCAGGCAAACATCCCATCTCTAATAATTTTAAAGGAACCTTATGCATATCAAACTCTGCAATTACTCCTCTTTCGTTTCTTTTTAACAAGTCTAAAGTTGTACTCACTTTATTTAGATTTAATTCACATTACAAATTTAAGTATAAAAAAAGATAATAGTACCATAAACACAAGAATTCTTATTATTTAAACTACTATTACCTTCCTTTTTATTCCTCTAAACGAGGCTATTTTTTGCTTTTCTCATGGTTATACAACCATTGAATATCTTCCCACAAATCCTGCATATTCTTAGCTTCCTCATCTTTTGTATCCAAATTTGTTCCATCATAGAAACCGCGAATACGTCCACTTCCATCAACCAAAATAAAGTTCTCTGTATGTACCATATCGTACATTTCTTCAGGAGAACCTGTTTTCACAGCTAAGTATGAATTTCTTGCAATATAATAAATATCTCTCTTGTTCCCCGTTACTAAGTTCCAAATATCATCGTTTACCCCTTTTCTCAAAGCGTATTCTTTTAATACAGGTACACTATCAATATCCGGTGTTACTGTATGAGATAACAGCTTAACGCCAGGTAAATCTTTTATCTTTTCTTGTAACCAAACCATATTATCCCCCATAATTGGGCAAATAGTAGGACAAGTTGTGAAAAAGAAATCTGCTACATAAATATGTCCTTCATAATCCTTATTCGAAATGGTATCTCCGTTTTGATTGACAAATTTAAACGGTGCTATTCTGTGTTTTTGTTTGTTTGCCTGATGTTGGATTAAGCTATCTACCATTTCTGGATTAACCATCGCTGGAGTATAAACTGGTAGTGACTTTCTGTATTTCAACGCATTGTAAAACATAAACATAATACCAGCACATAATAAGAAAAGGAAAATAAAGAAATATTTGTACTTTTTAAAGAACTGTAACATAATTATTTGAGTTTATGCAAACTTACAAATTCACTTTCAAAAAAAGGTTAAAGACTTTATAAATGGCAAATCTCTTTTTTAACCTGTTAAAAATTATATTACCCGAAGATATTTTATATTTTTGTTAGCATATCAATAAAAACGAAAATAATCTTATATTATGAACAAAAGGATATTATTAACTTCTGCTTTAGCGGTTGTTTCTTTAGTAGCTTGTAAAGATGCTAAGAAAACAACAGAAGCTGAAGACAGTGTAAATCACGGGATAACATTAGAGTACATGGATACTTTAGTAAAACCTGGTGATGACTTCTTTCGTTATGTAAATGGTACTTGGTTTGACAAAACGGAGATCCCAGGAGACAGAACACGTTGGGGAAGTTTTGACGAATTAAGACAAAACACAGACAAAGATGCTTTAGCTATCTTAAAAGAAGCTGCTGAAAACAAAAAACTTGATCCTAAATCAGATCAAGCAAAAGCAGTTGCTGTTTTTGAAACATACTTAGATGCTGACACAAGAAATAAATTAGGAGTTGACCCTCTTAAACCATATTTAGAGAAAATTAATGCAATTGAAACTCCTGCAGATGTTACTAAATTAATCAATGATTTAGCTGACGAAGGTGGTTTAGGATTATACTCTATCTACGTTTATGCAGATGCTAAAAACTCAAACGAAAATGCTGTTTACTTAAGCTTAGGTTCTCTTGGTTTACCTGACCGTGATTACTACATCTTAAAAGATAAAGACATGCAAGAAAAACGCGAGCAATATACAGCTCACGTAGCTCGTATGTTAGAAATGGCAGGGGAAGCTAAAGAAGAAGCTACTGCTGATTCTAAAAGAGTTCTTGCGATTGAAACTAAGATGGCTGAGCCTCGTTTAACTCGTGTTGAGCGTAGAGATAGCCGTTTAACTTACAACCCAATGACTGTTGCTGAATTACAAAAATTAGCTCCTGTTGTGGATTGGAACGCATATATCGCAGCAACTGGTTTGAAAAACGTTGATAAAGTAATCGTTTCTCAACCAAAATACATCAAAGCATTAAACGAAATCTTAACAACTAAGAATATCGCTGATGTAAAAGCTTACTTAAAATGGACATTAGTTAATGGTTCTGCAAGTTTATTATCAACTGATATGGAAACTGCAAACTGGGAGTTTTACTCAAAAACACTTCAAGGTGCAAAAGAGCAAAGACCAGTTGAAGAAAGAGCGTTAGCTGTTGTAAACGGTACTGTTGGTGAAGCTTTAGGTCAATTATATGTTGAGAAAAAGTTCCCAGCAGAAGCTAAAGCAAAAGCACAATCTATGATTAAAAACGTTTTATCTGCTTTCGGTGAGCGTATCAAAGCGTTACCATGGATGGCTGAAGAAACTAAAAAAGGTGCTTTAGAAAAATTAAGTACTACTACTGTTAAGATTGGTTACCCAGACAAATGGGAAGACTATTCTAAAATGGTAATTAAATCTGCTGCTGACGGAGGTAACTACTTCGAAAATATGAAAAATGCTGAGAAATGGGAAGTAGCTAAGAATATTGCTGACTTCGGAAAACCAGTTGACAAATCTCGTTGGGGTATGGCACCACAAACAGTGAACGCTTATTTCAACCCATTGTACAACGAAATCGTTTTCCCTGCAGCTATCTTACAACCTCCTTTCTATGATTATAAAGCTGATGAGGCTATTAACTACGGTGGTATCGGTGCTGTAATTGGACACGAAATCTCTCATAGTTTTGACGACTCAGGTGCTCGTTATGACAAAGATGGTAACTTAAACAACTGGTGGTCTGATGCTGACTTAGAGCGTTTTACTAAATTAGGTAATGCACTTGCTGATCAATACAGCGCATTAGAGCCGCTACCAGAAGTATTTGTAGATGGTAAATTTACTTTAGG